>JAEEXW010000001.1 GCA_016287995.1 Bacteroidales bacterium | reverse complement strand
TGAATGCGATTATCGGCTTTTCGGAACTTTTGTCAAAACCCGGAAACTTTGACAAGCACAAAGAAAAATACCTGCAAATCATCAGCAGCAGCGGTAAAAGCCTCTTGAACCTTATCAACGACATCATTGACATCTCGAAAATAGAAGCAGGACAGTTGAAAGTAAAAACACAGAAAATTCTGCTCAACCCTGTTATGAACGAGATTTTTATGTCGCAAAACCAAATCAACGACATGACCAACAAGCCGTTTGAACTGAGAATGAAAAAAGCAGTTGACTCGGAAGACTTTACGATTGAAACCGACGTTTTCAGGCTCAAACAGATTCTTAACAACCTCATCGGCAACGCCATGAAGTTTATTGACAGAGGCTATATTGAGTTCGGTTACAAATTCAACACGCCGGAGCAACTGCTCTTCTATGTAAAAGACACGGGCGTAGGCATGCCGGCAGACAAGTTGGACTTGATTTTCAAACGTTTCGGACAAATAGAGCAGAAAGACAACAAGAATCAGAGCGGCACTGGTTTAGGCCTTACGATTTCAAAGAAACTTACCGAACTTTTGGGCGGCGAAATGTGGGTAGAATCAGTTGAAGGCGAAGGCTCAACCTTCTATTTCACACTGCCTTACAATCCCGAACTCAACGTTGCTGACGAATACGGCGCCTCTACCACAAACGGCGGTCAAGGCACATTGGAAGGCAAAACAATTCTTGTTGCCGAAGACGAAGACATGAACATTATCTATATGGAAGAAGTTCTTGCAGAAACCAAAGCCAACGTACTTTGGGCTCGAAACGGAGAAGAAGCCGTTAAAATAGCGAAAGAAAATTCCAATATAGATTTGATTTTAATGGACATCAAAATGCCTGTTATGGACGGCTATACGGCGACAAAGAAAATCCGCGAGTTCAACAAAGATGTTATCATAATTGCTCAAACCGCTTACGCGCTCACCGGCGAAAAAGAAAAAACCATAGCCGCCGGTTGCAACTATTACATAACCAAGCCGATTGAAATAAAAATTCTAATGAATACGCTTTCCGGATTTCTAAACAGGAAAAAATAATAATAAAAAAAATTGAATTATGAGTTTTTCATAATTCAATTTTTTTTTTGTAAAATTTTCTTACTTTATAATTTCAAACGAGTTGATGAATTTTTTTGAATCCTTTTCTGAAATTTCTGAGTTTGAGGCTATCGTGCCGAATTGATAATAACGTCTTCCGACAAAAAACGCACGCATGTTAATTGCGATTGTGTCGTTCAAAGTGCCGGAAAACGAGAGACCTTTGTTGCCGTCAAGACGCTCAGACGAAGATTTAGCAACAGAAGAACCGATGTTTTTCATAAAATTATCAGCCTCTTTTTTCAACATCGTTTCCGTGTTGGAATCCGTTATAACGCCCGAATGATAATCTTTGTAATATGCAAAGTAACCCGCAGACTCAGAAACAGTCAAAGTGTAGGTGAAAATTTGCATCAAACCCGCTTTGTTTTGCTCAATGCTGCTTTCCGGTCCGGCAGGAGGCGCGGGAAAGTTTATCGAAAACTTGCCGTTTGCTGATTGAAACGAATTTTTGGTTTCGTTCTTCTTACTATCATCGGTCGTAGAGCCGCCGTTGTCGGTCTTGCCGTCGTCTGTTGTGGTGGTTGTAGTGTTGTTTTCGGTGTTGCTTTTTGCGTCGGACTTTTGAGAGCCGTTTTCCATGCAGCCCGTCATAAACAACAATGAACAACAAACCGTTAAAAGTAAATTTGCTTTCATTTTTTTGACAATTTTAAAATTACGTTCGGGCAAAATTAAAAAATATTTCTCTGTAAATCAAAAAAAATTTTAACGGTAAGAATTTTGTTTTTATCTTTGTAAAATAAAATTTCACAAATAACTTTTTAGTAAAGATGAAAAAAATTACAAAAATATTGTTGCTTTTTGCCGCGCTGATATTCTTCGGCGGCATTTTCAAGGCATCGGCGGCTGACCCCGAAAAGACAATGAAAACAACTTCTGAATCCCCCGAAGGCATTCTTGACAAAGAACCAAAGCCCGATGTTTACTGGTTTTCTGTCAGTATCAGAATTGACTACAAACGTCAGGATATTGAAATTTTAGGCTGTGATACACAAGTTGTTAAGGGTTCGTATAAAATTTTTTCAAAAACCGCTAAAAAGGGAATTGCACACCGTCAGTTTGTGGTAGGACCTTTTCTTTCGGAGGATGAAGCAAATTACGCAAAGAGTTATTACAAAAAATCCAGAAACGAAATCAAAGAACATCCGCAGTCTGCCGCGCCAAAGATGATGCATTGGTTTCAATGCGCGTTGACAGAGAAGCACTCCGGGGCATACAAGTTTATGAGATGTCCTGCCGCAGTATCCTCAGGCTCTGATTATGAATTTGTTAAAGATTTGTTTGAAGGTATTCAATACCAAAGGTTTACAGTAGGACCTTTTTGGGACTACACTGAGTCTGAGGAATCAAAAGCGATTTACAGATTATTAGAGTAAATCAAAAAAAATTTAATGGTATGAATTTTGTTTTGATCTTTGTACAATAAAACTTAACAAATAACTTTTTAGTAAAGATGAAAAAAATTACAAAAATATTGTTGCTCTTTGCCGCATTGACACTATTCGGCGGCAGTTTCAAGGCATCGGCTGTTGACCCCGAAAAGACCTTGAAAGTAACTTCGGAATCCCCCGAAGGCATTGAAGATAAAGAACCTACGCCCGATGTTTACTGGTTTTATATCCGTATGAAAATCGACAGCAAACGCAAGGAAATCGAAATCCTTGGCGGCGGAGCAAAAGTAATGATGGGTTCGCTCAAAAGTTTTTCAAAAGCCGTATGGTGGGGAATCGCTCACCGTCAAGTTACGATAGGACCTTTCTATTCGGAAGTAGAGGCGATTAACGCAAAGATTTATTACAAAAAGTCGAAGGAAAAAATTAACGAACTTCCGCAGCCTACCGCTCCGAGTACGATGCACTGGTTTCAATGCGCGTTTACGGAGTTGAGACGTATGGGCTCTTACGAGTTCACAAGAAGCCCCGCGGCTGTGTCTTCCGGCTCTGCAAACGAATTTGCCGACGCACTTTTTGAGGGACTTTCGTTCCAGAGACTTTCGATAGGACCTTTCTGGGATTACACTCAGGCTGAGGAAGCAAAAGCAATTTACAGATTGAACGAATAAAAAGGGAAATGAAAACGGGGCTGTATTTCGGATCTTTCAATCCCGTTCATAACGGGCATCTGATGTTGGCAAATTTCTTAACTGAATATTCAGCATTAGACTGCCTTTGGTTTGTGGTTTCACCGCAAAACCCTTTCAAACAAAAGGAAAGTTTATTGCCTGATTATCACCGTCTTGAACTTCTAAAACGGGCGATTGAAGGCTACAAAAAGTTTTGGGCATGCGATGTAGAGTTTCGTATGCCCAAACCTTCTTATACTATTGACACACTAACCTACCTGAAAGAAAAATACCCCGATCGCGAATTTTATTTAATCATGGGGACTGACAATCTCGAAAGGCTCGACCGTTGGAAAAATTACGAACAAATACTTGAATATCATAACGTTTTGGTTTTTCCGAGAAACGGCTCTGACGGAGGAAAACTTGTCAGCCACCCAAAAGTTACGCTTGTTGAGACTCCTATAATCGAAATTTCAAGCACATTTATAAGACAGTCTATCCGCGAGGGGAAAGACGTGAGGTTTTTTATGCCCGAAAAAACCTTCGAATATCTTGACGAAATGAATTTTTATAAAAAATAAATCCCTTTCTTTTTTTATCTTTTTTTGCCGTTTATTTTGGCAAATTTAGCACATGCAAACTCTATTGCGACACCAAGGTTGCGCATATAAACAGGCTTTATTATAAAACCGTAAACATTTGGTAACGTGGCTTCTTCTATCAAATCAGCATTGTCGTCGCCGGTGATGAACACAACGGGGATTTCGTAACCGTTTTTTTCCAAAAAGGCTGCCGTTTCTATTCCGCTGAGTCTGCCGTCAAGATGTATGTCCATCAAAATTACGTCTATGTCGCCGTCTTTTTCTACCGCAGAGAGCGCGTCCGCGCCGTTATGCACTGTTCCGACGAGTTCATAGTTAAGTTCCTGAACGAACATCTGAAATATCGTACAGAGCATTTTGTCATCTTCAACGATTAAAATTTTTTTTGCCATTTTTAGTTTTTTTTGTGCTGTTTTATGTTGCAAATTTAGTAAATTGCAGCCGAAAATTTTAATTTTTTTGTTAAAAAAAATGAATTTAATTTTAGATATTGGAAACACGTTTTGCAAGTTGTGTGTTTTTGATGATAACGAGTTGATTTTTAAGCAGATAGTAAAAGCAGAAACGGAAAACATTTTTGAGGCGGCAGACCAGATTTTTGCAAAATACAAGATAAATTACGCAATTTTTTCCTCTGTTAACACCCGCGTTGAGGGATTGAACGCGCGTTTTGAAGCCCTCGGCGTAAAGTTTTTGGAGTTTTCCCGCTCTACTTTTATTCCGGTAAAAAACAGTTATTCCACCCCAGAGACCTTAGGGCTTGACCGTTTGGCGGCGGCAATCGGCGCGTCGGTCATCTCGGAAGGAAAATCATGCCTTATAATTGACGCGGGAACGGCGGTAACTTTTGACTATTTAAAAGACGGAAACGAATTTTTGGGCGGAAATATTTCACCGGGTATTGCTCTGAGATTCAAGGCTTTGAACGAGCATACCGCCAAACTTCCCTTGATTAAGGAGTATGACTGGGCAGAGGGTTTCGGCTGCGATACCGTCTCTGCGGTGATGAAAGGTGTCTTAAACGGCATAAAATTTGAAATTGACGGTTATATACGTGATTTTGAGAGGGATAACCCCGACGGAAAAATAATTTTAACGGGAGGGGACACAATTTTTTTGGCTAAGAACTTAAAAAATACGATATTTGCAGCGCCAAATTTAGTAGCATTTGGACTTAACAGAATTTTAAATTACAATGTATCTAAGAGTTTTTAAATTTTTAATTTTAATTATTCTTCTGTCTTTCAGTGAGTTGAAAGCGCAGCGGTTTACCACTTCGCCGTATTCGCGTTACGGAATAGGCGATATTTTTTCAGGCGCAACGGGGCACAATATTGCCATGGGAGGCGCAGGCATTGCCGAAAGCACGCCTTATTTTCTGAACACGGTGAATCCCGCAGCGAACACAGATTTGCTTTTGCAGCGTTTTGTTTTTGACGTGGGTTTTGACGTAAAATATGCCAAAACAGAATCGGCGGTTCAAAACCAGAAAAACAGCACCGCCACTTTCAGATATTTTGCAGGAGGTTTTGCCGTAAAACCTTGGTGGAGTTTTACTTTCGGCGTATCGCCTTACAGCGCGGTAGGTTATTATTGCAAAGACACTATGACCGTCAGTGCAGGCGGTTATGAAAGGAAATACGTTGAAGCGTTTCAAGGCAAGGGCGGACTTTCGGAAGTCAGCCTCGGTACAGCGTTCAAATTCTTGAAAATGTTTTCTGTCGGAATAAAAGGAAAATACGTTTTCGGCGACATCGTAAGAGAAGACTCTTTGAGCACTTTTGTCTCGGATTATTCTTCAAAATCGGTTTTCAAGAACGAGGAAATCATAAGAGGTTTTACTTCGGATTTGGGCTTTTTGGCGCAGAAAAGTTTCACCTCAAAAAAAGATTCGTCGAAAAAATTCTTGAAACTTGCAGCCGGAATTTATTTTTCGGGCGACGCGAAACTCAACACAAGAAGCCAGTTGCTGATGGTTTCAAGAAATTCGCTTGTCGGCTCTACGGACACAATCGCAAACGATACGCTTTATGACGGAAAAATCACCGTTCCGAAGAGTTTCGGCGTGGGCTTTTCAGCGGAATTTTTTGAGCAGTTGAGAGTAAATTTTGATTACAGAAGCCAGGACTGGTCAAATTTTGTGATGCCCAGACAGGAAAACGTTTCCAATTTTAAGGAAAACAAATATTACGGACTCGGTATCCAGTATGTAAATTCAAAATATTCTTCAAGATATTACAAAACTATCAACTATAGATTTGGAATCCATAAGACAGAGACGTATTTAAAGTTGAACGGTTGTGATATTCAGGAGAAAGGAATCAGTTTCGGTCTCGGATTTCCTGTCAGGACGCTGCTGCTGAACGTAAGTTGCGACCTCGGCACACGCGGGACTACTGACAAAGGTTTGTACAAGGAAAAGTACTTTTTAATGCATTTTAACGTTACCGCTCACGACATTTGGTTCGTGAAACGTAAATTTCAATAGAATTAATACTAATTTTAAAATCTTAAAATTTAAAAATGTTATGATAAAGAACAGATTTAAACGTTTCGCACTTTCATTGTCAGCATTGTTGCTTTCGGGATCTGCTGCAATGTCGCAGAGTGCCGGAGATGTAATCTCCATGAAATTTCCCGAAACAACAGGCGAACTTGCAATCAGCACTTCAACTGTTTATCAACCGACATTAAAATCAAAGTACCGTGATCTTTACGCAAAAATGAACACGGGTCTCTCTGAAATCGAAAAATTCGAGCACGGCGGCGCAGAGGCGGAAGTGTTGGAAATTTTTGACATTAAGACCCTTAAAGATATGCAAAAAGCGGGAACACTTGCCGATTTGAAATCAGCAGTATTAAGCGAAAGACACAAAATCGCAAATCTTATGAGGGAAGAAAAATACGGCGCAGACTCTGCCGATTGTATGCGTATGATTTCGATGTTTCAGGAATACGCAAAACAGCAGAATTACGCCGATGCTTATACTTCTTGGACTGTACTTTTTAAGGAATATCCTAAAAGTACTCAAAACATCTATTCTAATGGTGTTTCTATCGTGAAATTCAAGATGTCTAAGGCGGCAAACCGCAAAGAGCAGGAACTTTGGATTGACACTTTGATGATGGTTTACGACCAGAGAATCAAGTATTTTGCCGCAACGAGCAAAAACTACGGCGAGGCTTATCTCTTGGGACGCAAAGGCGTTGACCTTCTTAAATACCGCAAAAGCCCGATAGAGGAGCCTTACAACATTTTGTCGAAGGCTGTGGATTTGGGTGGCAAATCAACCGAACTTGCAGTGGTTCAGACCGCAATGCAGGCAACCCTCGGAATGTTTGAGTCGGAAAAAATCGACGCTTCGGTGGTTGTTGACAAATATTTGCAGTTGAACGACATTTTGGACGCTCAAAAAACCGATTTTTCAAAACAACTTGAAAATCCTGCAAACGACAAGGCTGCAAAAGACGCCGAGTCAAAACTCGCAACCGCAAAACAGGTTCAGGGCGCAATCGACCAGATGTTTTCTACGAGCAAGGCGGCAGAATGCGGCGCGTTGAACAAGGCCTTTGAACCGAGATTCAACGCAAATCCCAACGACGTGGAAATGGCTGAAAAAATCGTCAAGATTTTTGACTCGAAAGGCTGCACCGACCTTCCGCTTTATGAAAACGCAACCGCAAAACTTATCGAAAGCAAACCTTCTGAACTTGCATGCTACAACTTTGCAAAAATGCTGTTGAAAAAAGGCAAGGACGACGATGCTTTGAAGTATTTGGAGCAGGCGGTAGGTTTTTCAGAGGTTGACACCATGAAGGCAATTTACAACTACAACATCGCCAAAATTTATAACGACAAAAAACAGTTTTCAACTGCAAAATCGTATGCTCTCAAAGCGATTTCACAGAAATCAAACTACGGTTTGCCTTATATTCTGATTGCGATTATGTACGGCGCAAATCCTGTCGGCGAGGACGCTTTTGAAAGATCAAAAACTTTCTGGGTTGTTATCGACAAACTTCAAAAAGCAAAAGCCGTTGACCCGTCAGTTGCTTCCGAGGCTCAGACTTTGATTAACAGATTTTCGGGTTCATGTCCGAAAAAAGAAGAGGCTTTCATGCACTCAATCACTCCCGGCACTTCCGTTACGGTAGGCGGCTGGATTGGCGAAAGCACCACGGCAAGATTCTAAACAAACCAATAAAAAAAAGCCCTGAAAAACAGGGCTTTTTTTTATATCTCTACTTTTATTTTTTTTGCCATGTCCTGAACCTTTTGCCGCGCTTCTTCAACAGAGTTGCCGCGTGCCAAAAGCACCGCCATTCTCCGGTGTCCGCTTACTTCCGGCTTTCCGAAAATCCTTATTGACGTATCGGGAATCGATAGTGCGTCTTCAAGTCCCGAAAAAACGATATTCTGACTTTCGCCTTCAACGACAACGGCTTTTGAGGCTGACGGTCCGTGAAAAGCGATGTTCGGAATAGGCAGACCCAAAACCGCCCTTGCGTGCAGGGCAAATTCCGACAAATCCTGCGAAATCATCGTAACCATTCCCGTGTCGTGAGGTCTTGGCGAAACTTCGCTGAAAATCACCTCGTCGCCTTTGACGAACATTTCAACGCCGAAAATTCCTCTGCCGCCGAGTACAGTCGTGATTTTTTCGGCAATTTCTTCGGCTTTTTTAATTGTTTCGGGTTTCATCGGCTGCGGCTGCCAAGACTCCTGATAATCGCCGTCTTTTTGATAATGTCCGACGGGTTCAAGAAAACTTGTGCCGCCGATATGACGGACTGTCAAAAGAGTAATTTCATAATCGAATTTTACAAATCCTTCTACAATGACTTTCCCCGCGCCTGCTCTTCCGCCCTCCTGAGCAATTTGCCAAGACTTTTCGATTCCGTCTTCACTTTTGATAACCGATTGTCCGTGTCCCGAAGAAGACATTATGGGTTTAACAACGCACGGTATGCCTATTTCTTCTACCGCCTTAAAAAATTCGTCTTTTGTGGAAGCAAAACGGTAAGGCGAAGTTTTGATTCCTAATTTTTCAGCAGCAAGACGGCGTATACCTTCGCGGTTCATGGTAAGAAATGTAGCGTTAGCCGTCGGGATAACATTGTAACCCTCTTTTTCCAATTCCACGAGCGTTTTTGTCGCAATGGCTTCCACTTCGGGAATTATAAAATCAGGTTTTTCTTTTTCGATTGTCTCACGGATTTTGTCCCCGTCAAGCATCGAAAAAACGTAACTTTTGTGAGCAACCTGCATTGCAGGGGCATTTTCGTATTTGTCAACGGCTATGACATAAACGCCGAGCCGTTGAAGTTCTATTGCGACTTCTTTCCCTAACTCACCGGAGCCAAGAAGAAGTGCTTTTTTGCCTTTCGATTTGTTATGAGTTCCTATTTCCAACATTTTTTGCGGGTATTAATTGTCATACATCACTTGATAGTCTTTTTTGCGTCCCTTGATCCAAAATTCCTGAGGAACGGCTTTCCAGTTGCCGGAGGCTTTGGGCGAGATTATCTGCTTTTCTTCGATGTTGCGCATTATAATATAGCGCAAATCTTTGTCGGTTGCCGAGATAATGCGGTTCAAAAGTTCTTCGTGGACTATGTGCGCGCCTTCGGTCAGGTGTCCGCCGCCGCCGTTGCCCCGGTAAGAGTTTACCGCAACCTTGTAAACACCGTCAAGGGAAAAAGGCCGTCCGTCGGTAAAACCGAGAATTTTGATTTTTTCGCCCGCAGGCTTGCAAAGGTCTACGGTGTAGTTTATGCCCGAAGCGGAGGAATAATTGTAGAATTTTCCCGCCGTGCGGTTGTTGCCTTTTTCGTCGAGTTCAAAGAGTACGAGATGGTCTTTCTTGTCGCTCATCATGTTGAACCACCAGCCGTAGGAATATTCCAAATAGTCAAGAACTTCCTGACCTGTCAACTTCAAAGTGTAGAGCAGGTTTTCAAACTTGTAGAGTTTGAACATGTCCCTTATGCAGACAACGCCTTTTTTGATTTTGGAGTCGAAAGTAAGCGGCGCGGCAAACGAAATGTCAGCCCCCGTCTCCTCCAGCTGAACCGAATGTATCAGGTCTACAAACGCCGAATTGCCAAACATCGCGTCGCGTGAGGAGACCGTCCGCGTAAACTTCGCAATCGGTTTTGAGACGTATTTTTTTATCATGTTGATATATCCGCCGTAACGCTTCATCATCTCGGTGTCGGGTTCGCAGGAGTTCATTTCCATAATCAGACCCGTGATTTTTTTGTCGATGAGCCTGTCTCCGCATTTTTTCACCTGAATTGAGGCAACGGCTGCAAGACGTGCGCAGTTTTTGGAGTCAAGAATTATAACCCTCTGACCTTCAACGTTTTTGATAACCATGTTGCACTCCTGGTGGTCGTGTCCGGCGATTATGAGGTCAAAACCCGGAACTTTGTGCGCCACAAGTGCCGAAGCGTTTTCGTTCATAAAGTCTTCGTTGCAGCGGTTGTTGTAGGTGCTGTCGATTCCCGAATGGAAAAGACCTATTACGATGTCGGGGTTTTCTTTTTCGCGGATAATCTTCATCCAATACTGTGCGGTTTCCACCATGTCGCGGAACTCTATGCCTTCCCAGATTTTTTCGGGCAGCCATGTCGGAATTGACGGCGTTATAAGTCCCAAAACCGCAATTTTTACCCCGCGTTTTTCGATTACGGTGTACGGCTCAAAATACGGTTTGCCGTCCGATTTTCTTACGGCGTTGGCCGCAAGCCATGGAAAATTAAACTCTTTGACAAGCCTGTCGTATACTTCGTGTCCTGTTTCAAGGTCGTGGTTGCCGATGCTCGCCGCGTCGTAACCCATAAAATTCATAACGTCGGAGCAGATATGCTCGCCGTCGTATTTTTCGTAGTTTGAGTAGTATACAACGGGTTGGCCTTGAAGGAAGTCGCCGTTGTCAAGCAAAATTACGTCCTGACTTTTTACGGCGCGCTGCTCTTTTATATAAGTGTATACCTGCGCCAAAGAAGTGTTTAACGGTTCGTTTTCGATAAAGTCGTATGGAAAAATGGCACCGTGGACGTCGCCTGTTGCTATTATTTTAATTTTTGTTGTTTTGGTCTCTGATAGATTTTCCATTATGACTTCCGTTTTTTGTACTTTATTTTTTTCTATTTTAGAAAGCAAAATTATAAATTTTTCTTGTAATCCAAACATAATTTTCGTTAAATTGTTCACAAAAAATAAACATTAACACTTACTAAACCTTGAAACGGTTTGAAACAGCGTTTGTTATAAAATTATTTCAGAATTGCTTAATTTTCTTTTAAAGTAATTGTAAAAAAAACACTTTATCTTTGCAGCGTAAAACAAAGGGAATTAGAAATTAAAAATTGTCTTTTCATAATATTAGGTTTAGGTTAAAAAATTAGTAGTGGCAAAAGAGCGGAATTTAGGTTCCGCTTTTTTGTTTTTAGATTTTTTTAACTTTTTTATGCTTTTCTAAATAGTTGATTATCAGTTACGAAAAAAAAAGTTTTAAAAAAAATAAAAAAAATCTTCTATTATTGTAGCGGATATAAAAATATTTATATAATTTTATGGTGTCATTTGGTTTGACTTTTAGCATACAACTATGAAAGTTACATTTAAAATAAATTACCGCACTTGTTACGGGCAGCAACTGTTAATCGAAGGGATTCCCGGACAAGGTCAGGCGTTAATGACTCCTAAAAACAACGGCGACTGGTTTTTGACCGTAGACTTGGATACTCTTGCAGCAAAAGAGTTTGAGTATAAGTATCTGATGAGAGACAACAATACAAAACAGGTGCTTTATGAATTTGACAAGAGAAAGTTTTATCCGCCCGTGATGGAAAGCGGAGAAATATTGGTACGTGATTTTTGGAAACCGCTTGTATCACCGAGCAACGTGATGTACTCGTCGGCTTTTAAAGACGTGGTTTTTAAGCGTGAAAACAAGACTCCTTTTGTTCCGCTCAAAGAAAAACCCGACAACGACTTTTCGGATTATGACGAAGACGAAAAGCCTGCAAAAAAAGTCTGCATAAGAGCCTCAATCGCTTTTGCGAGGGTGAAAAAGGAGCATTATGCGGCGGTCAAATTTTTAGGGTCGCTGCCCGAAAACGATGTTATTATAAAACTCTCCGACGATAATTTTCCGAAGTGGAGGGCTGAATTTGTAATAGACAAGCCACAGCGTTACGCCGAATACAAATACTGTATCTGCGAAAAAAGCACTTCGAGGGTAGTTTTGGAGGAGTATGTAACAAGATATTTTACGCCGGAGGACGACTATGATTTCTACGTGCTCAACGACGAGGATTTCAAGTTTCCGCGTTATCCGTGGAAAGGTGTCGGAGTGTCTGTTCCGGTATTTTCTTTGAGAAGCAACGCGGGCTGCGGTGTGGGAGAATTCAAAGATTTGATTCCCTTTATCGACTGGGCTAAAAGTTTAGGTGTAAGAATGATACAACTTCTTCCCGTCAACGATACCGTTGCAACCCACACTTTCAAGGATTCTTATCCGTACAGATGTGTTTCGGTGTTTGCACTTCATCCGCTGTATCTTAGGATTGAGGACATGGGCAAAAACCTTTCCGAAACCGCAAGGGAGATCTTATCGACAAGAAAAGAAGAACTCAATTCCCTGAGTCAGATTGATTACGAGGAGGTTATGCGTCTGAAATCAAGGTATTACAAGATGATTTACGACGAAAACCGCAGAGGCTTTTTGAAAGAGCCCGAATATCAGGAATTTTATAAAAAGAACTCCGACTGGCTGAATCCGTATGCAGTTTTCTCATATCTGAGGGATTTGTATTCGACGGCGGATTTTTCGCACTGGGGCAATTATGCGGTTTACGACAAGGAAAAAGTAGACGCGCTCTGTAATGAGAACAATCCCGATTTTGACGATGTTGCAATACACTTTTTTATACAATACCATCTGCACTTGCAACTTTCGGAAGTCTCGAAATACGCCCGCGAAAACGGCATAGTTTTGAAAGGCGACATTCCTATCGGAATCGGCAGGTTCAGCGTTGACGCGTGGGTCAATCCTAAGTTGTACAACCTTGACTGTCAAGCGGGTGCGCCGCCTGATGATTTTTCTGACGACGGTCAGAACTGGGGCTTCCCGACTTACAACTGGCAGGAAATGGCAAAAGACGGTTTTTCGTGGTGGAAACACCGCCTTACCAAAATGCAGGAATATTTTGACGCATACAGGCTCGACCACATTTTGGGATTTTTCAGAATCTGGTCTATTCCCACGACACAGACAAAAGGCTTGATGGGAGTTTTTGACCCGGCTATTCCGATTTCAAAAGACGAGTTTGAAAAACGCGGTTTGAAATTTGACGAGGAGCGTTTTTGCAAGCCGTACATCAGAAAGCACATTCTTGAACAGATTTTCGGCGAGCAGGCGGGTTATGTAAAACACTCGTTTTTGGATCAGTCGGAAAAGGACGAAGATGTTTTCTATCTCAAACCCGAATACGACACGCAAAGCAAAATCGAGGAGAGTTTCCGTCAGACCGGCTGTCCGTCGCCTGAGGAAATGCTGAGAATGCAACTGATAAAACAAGGCTTGCTGTATCTTGTTTCGGAAGTGCTTTTCTTTAAGGACAAGGAAAAAGAAAACTGCTATCATCCGAGACACTCGCTCTTTAAGACCAATTCTTACAACGAGTTGGATCAGCAGGCAAAATATATTGTTGACGACCTTTACAACGATTATTTCTACCGCAGAAACGAGGAACTTTGGAAGAATCAGGCTGAAATAAAACTTCCCGCCTTAACAAGCGCGACAAATATGCTTGTATGCGGCGAAGACCTCGGCATGATACCCGCCTGCGTTCCTGAGGTGATGAGAAAACTCAATATTCTGAGTCTTGAAATTCAGCGCATGCCCAAAGAGACGCTTGCAGACTTCGGACAGCCCGCAAGTTATCCGTTTCTTGCCGTTGCAACGCCGAGCACTCACGACACGTCCTCAATCCGCTCATGGTGGGAGGAAAACCACGACCGCAGTCAGAGGTTCTACAACAACGTGCTTTCAAAATCGGGTTCCGCGCCTTATTACTGCGAGACATGGGTCGTAAAAGACATTCTTTTCCAACACCTTTATTCTCCGGCTATGTGGGCAGTGTTCCAGATTCAGGACATTCTCGGTCTGGACGAGAGCCTGAGAAGCAAAGACCCGAAAGAAGACCGTATCAACGTGCCGTCGGAGTCCAACCACTATTGGCGTTACCGTTGCCATATAGATTTGGACAGACTGCAAAAGGCTGACGGTCTTAACAATACGTTTAGAGAAATGTTGCATTATTCCGGAAGGGATACTGCCTATTAAAAACTTTTAAGATATAAAAAATATGGCTTTTAAAACACCTGAATGGACTAAAAATTCGAATATTTACGAGGTAAATATCCGCCAGTTTACAAAGGAAGGAAATTTTGCCTCTTTCCGCACTCACTTGCCGCGTCTTAAAAAAATGGGCGTTGACATTTTGTGGCTGATGCCGGTTTTCCCGATTGGCGAGAAAAACCGCAAAGGAACTCTCGGCAGCGCGTACAGCGTAAAAGATTACAAAGAGATAAATCCCGATTACGGAACAAAAGCGGATTTCAAGGCTCTTGTAAAGGAGATTCACAAACTCGGCATGCACGTTGTGCTTGACTGGGTTGCCAATCATACGGCTTGGGACAATCCGTGGATAGAGAACACTCCCGACAGATATTACAGGGATTCTCACGGCAACATTCTTGCCCCGAACGACGACTGGACTGACGTGGCGCACTTAAACTACGACAATCCCGACACCGTAAACGCGATGATTGACGCTCTGAGTTACTGGGTAAAGGACTTTGACATAGACGGTTACCGCTGTGATATGGCGGGGCTTGTTCCGACATGGTTTTGGGTAAAGGCAAGAGAGGCGGTTGACAAAATAAAACCGTGTTTCTGGCTTGCCGAATGGGAAGACCCGAAAATTCACGACGGTTTTGACATGACTTACGCATGGGAACTTCATAACTTGATGAAACAAATCGCCAAAAAGCAGAAAAACGTTTATGATTTCGACCATTACAGAAATTATGAACTCAATTGTTTCCAAAGGGAAAATTACCGTCTTAATTTTACCACAAACCATGACGAAAGCGCGTGGAACGGCACGGAATTTGACCGTTTCGGAGATGGCGCGAAAATGTTTGCGGTATTGAGTTATCTTTTGCCGGGAATGCCGCTTATTTACAGCGGTCAGGAATCGGCTTTCAACCAGACGCTGCCGCTTTTTGAAAAAGTTGAAATTCAATGGGCAGATTATCCGTTGGAGGGTTTTTACAAGGCTCTCAACGAATTGAAAACAAAGCACAAGGCACTTTGGAACGGCAGTTTCGGCGGAAGTTTTTCAAAGATTATGACAACTGACAACTGCAACGTTTACGCTTTTGCGAGAATAAACGGCGGCGACAAAGTAATCGGAATTTTTAACGCAAGTCCCGACAGAAAAGAATGTATTGCCGAAAGCGAACTTCTCAAAGGAAAATACAAGGAACTGTTTTCCGGCGAGGAAACTGTTTTCTCCGACAGGGAGAGACTCGGTTTGTCGGCGTGGGAATACAAGGTTTATGTCGGAATTTAACAGAAATACATTAGATTTTTTTTACATAAATGGCTAATCAGAATATCGGAAACGGAGATATTGAAGATGATGTTATCGTGTGCAGCAGTTGCGGCAGGCAGGCGGATTCCAATTTGAATTTTTGTACCTACTGCGGCAGCCGCCTTCACGATTATCTGCTTTTGTGCCCTTATTGCTGGCACAAGGTGGATATTGACGACAATTATTGCGGCATTTGCGGAAAAGCCCTGCCGACGGGCAATGCGAAGAAGTCTTCTTCTTCGTCGCCGAAATTTGTCCCCGCAAATTCGCCGGTGATTACTGCGGTATATCCCGAACCGATAAACTTAACGGGAACTGTCAAGACACCTAAGATTGTTTTGGACATTGAAAAAGAAGTGTTTGAATTTTCCGGCAAATCCGTACCCGAAGACGCGGCAAAATTTTATGAGCCCGTTTTGGCGTGGATTGACGCTTTTGTGCAGGATCAGCCTTTGCAAAAAAGTATCGTAACTTTCAGATTGGGATATTTCAACACTACGACTTCAAAAATCATTCTGGGCATTGTCCAAAAACTCGCCAAGATAAAAAAAGACGTTATAATAAAATGGTATTACGCCGAAGAGGACGAAGAAATGCAGGAATACGGCGAAGTCTTGGAAGAGATTACAAGGCTCAAATTTGAAATGTACCCGACCGCTTACGAAGAAGAGGAAGAAGAATAGAAAAAAATTAATAAACTAAATTTACGTACCCCTTTTTCGTAACGGTTTTGCCGTGAGAGGTTGTGAACGTGGCTATGTACACGTAACTGTCTCTCGGGCAGAGTTTTCCGTTTTTGTTATAACCGTCCCAGCCTTTTGCGGGGTCGGTGGTTTCAAAAAGGTTTTCGCCTCTTTTGCTGTATATTGTCATTTTGTAATCCCGCAAAAAATCCGCTTTGGGCTTAAATTCCCAGTTGTCAGTGTTGACGGATTTGGGGTTCAAAGCGTTAGGGAAAAAAATCACAGGCTCCCTCTCAATGCACGCCGTGTTTGAAACCGTTACGAGCGTGTCATTTTCGGAGGTGTTCTTGTGATAAATTTTTATTTGGTAACAAAACTTTCCGTCATAGAGTTCCTTGTTTGCGATAATATTTGAAAGGCTCTCCTGATAGTCTGAGTACATGGAATTTACGACATCGGCGTATTCCAAATCCCCGTCGTCGATGCTGCGGAAAATTTCCGTTTTTATTGCCCCTGAAACCATGTTCAAAGGCTCATTCCATTCCAGAATGTTTTTGTTTTCCGTATCTGACGAAGAGACTTTTAATACTGAGTTTGCCGTGGAATCAGAGATTTTTATCGCGATTCCGCAGTTGTTGAGCGCATACAGTCGGAAAGCGTAAAGTCTTGAAACATCGGCAGAAGTGTCGCAAAAAATGAAATTGCTGTTATGAAAATCCAATTCGGCGGCTTGATTTTCATCGGTTTCTAAATCGCGCCTTGTAATCAGCAGTTTTGAGGTTGAGGAGTTTTCCGAAATTTTTATTTTCAACTCCAATCCCTTCGGATTTCCGGCGGTTATGTTTTGAATTTCCAACTTTTCGGGAACGACTGTTTCCTCAGCGTCAACGTAAATTACCGGCGAAAACACCGAAACTCCGTTTGTCAGAATGGTTTCAACGGCAAAATTTCTTGACGGCAAAAAATCCTTGAACTGCCACTGACAGACTGTGTCTTTTGTTATAATCAGTTTTTCGGACTTCGGAAAGCCGGTATGAAGACAGTAGCCGGAGATTTTTCCGCTGTCGTAAAAAGACGAAAAACTGAAACTGAACGTATTTGTGCAGTAGTCAAACTCTCCGCTCAAAGTCATGGTATACGCCTCGTCGGACATCAGCGAGTAAATTGTCTGTCCGTCCTGCCTGACTTTGAAAGACGAAATTCTGTAATATTCTTTTCTTTTTTCGGCTTTTGCCTCTGTGTTGTAGGAGTTTGAAAGGTCAACGTAAGAGAAAACCTTGTTGTTTTCAATAATTGCGACGTTGTTGTAAGTGCCGGAAATTACGCCGTCTCCGTCGGTGATAAGGCGTTTTATTATGTAACCGTCAACTTCGTCGGGATTTTGCATTGTCCACGTTATCAGCGGTTTACCCGTCAAAGTGTCAACACCGACGGATATAATTTCGGGAATTTCCAAGTCTTGCGACAAAACTGTTGAAAAGGTTATGACGGCAAGAAAAAATGTAAGCATTAATTTTTTCATCTGAGTATTTTTGAAAGCGAAAACTTTTTCATGAAACCTTTGCCTGTTTCGTTCAACTGTTTTTTGCCGTGTTTTGTCTGATAACGTTCTTTCAGTGAGGCAAAATAGTTGAGACAACGCCGTAAAACCCCGAAATACAGACACACGAAAAAGAACGCACTTTGCAGCCATATCACAACAACGTTTACCCAGAAAGTCTCCAAATAAACAGAGAAAAACCTCTTGCGCGGAGCGTAAAAATGCGCGTCCAAAACAAGGTGCTCAGGGTCGCGGTATATGGGGTTGATTTTTTCGTACAGACGGTTTTCAAATTCCGTAATCTGACCGTCCCCGTGCTTGTTGGTTACAAACTCCGTCAGACTTTCGTTGTAGCAGCGTTTTTTCAAGTTTATGTAGGCTTGTTTTTCCTCCGGCGTTGACTGCATCTGACTGACGTAAGCGTCTTTTTCCGAGGCAGCGGTTTTGTATTCCAAGATATAATACGCACGCAAAGCGGCAAAATATTCTTTTATGTTTTGAAACGTTTTTTCGTCAAAATTTTCTATTGAAAGTTCTGACGGGTCAAAATCCGCGACAACATCTCCGTTGTTCATAATCTCGGCTGTGAGTTCGTTTTTCAGAGTCAGAATGTCAGACTCAACGCTTTCTGACTTTGAAAGATCGTTTCTGCTGTTTTGAATGTCAGAGAGTTTGTTGTCCAAAATTTTCAGCCAGAAATCTTTCTTTACGAGCGAGGTTTGCATCGTTTTTTCGTATTCGTAAAGCCCTTTTTCGTAAGAATTGTTTTTGAACTGTTCCACCGCCAAAGCCTCAAACGCCCAGCGTGCAACAAGCAAATCACCGTAAAAAGGCACGTTTCCGGGTTTTGAAATGCTCGGATTCAGTTTGTCAAAACTGATTAAAACACCCGACAGAGCAATTTGCGGAATTATCAAAAAAGGTATTGATATATAAATCGTTACGGTGGTTTTAAAACCGTCCGAAATGTTCAGACCGAGCAAATTGGCGTTGAACCAGACCGAAAACAGAATGATGAAATACTTAAAAAACATTTCGTCGATTTCCAAAACCGTGTTGCCTATCAGTACAAACATAAACGACTGATATGCCGATATGCACAACAGGTCAATTGTTTTTGAGAGCAGATACGCGCCTTTGCTGAGGTTCATAAACGCTTCCCGTTTTCGTATCAGGCGGTCTTTTATGATTTCCTGTGCGCTGACGGTGAGTCCCACAAAAACCGCAACTATCACTGCTATAAAGAGATATATCGGCAGGTTACAGTTTCCGAGAAGCGTGTAGCCTGAATTGTTGCCGAGATTTCTGTATTTGATGATAAAACTCAAAACCAGCGCAATCAGTGGCGATTCCAAAAGGTTAATCACCACTTACTGACTGTTGCCCAATTTTGTGAGAATATCCCTCTTGAAGAAAATCAGAAACTGACGGAAAAATCCCGGAATCTTAAAGTTGACCTCCGGCAGGTGCTTTACCAAGACCGAATGTCTTTTTTGCTTTCTTATCTCTTTGAGGTGCAGTTCGTTCCATTCTTTCGGCGTGATTTTCCGCTGTTGCGTAACGTTTCCGAACTCGTCAATAACCCGGCTTTCTACGATGTTGAAAATCTGTTCGGGATTCACGTTGCCGCATTCGGGACATTGCGAGTCGCCGGAATTTGCCTGTCTTACGCTCGACTTGAAATACGTTATCGCCTCAACCGGGTCGCCGGTGTAAATAAGATAGCCGCCGTTGTCAAGAAGTATCAGATTGTCAAGCATTTTGAAAATATCGCTTGACGGCTGGTGAATGACAACAAAAACGAGTTTGCCCTTGATTGTCAGGTCTTTGAGCAAATCCATAATGTTTTCCGAGTCGCGGGACGAGAGTCCGGAGGTCGGCTCGTCAATAAACAAAACCGAGGGTTCGCGGATTAATTCAAGGGCGATGTTGAGACGTTTTCTCTGACCGCCGCTTATGTACTGCGCCGACGGAGAACCCGCTTTCATGTTGCGGATTTCGTAAAGTCCGAGGCTTTTCAAAAGTTTTAAAACCGTGCGGTAAATCTTGAACTGCGAATAATTGTCGAAACTCTGTTTTGCGGCGTAATAGAGATTCTGAAAAACGGTGAGTTCTTCCATCAGATGGTCGTCCTGAGAGACATAACCGATGAGTCCTGAGAGTTCGCCGCCGTTTGTATGCAGGTCTATGCCGTTGACAAGCACCTGTCCCCGGCTTGGCATGAGGTTGCCGTTAAGAACGTTCAAAAGTGTGGTTTTGCCTGCGCCGGAAGCACCCATAATGCCGACCAAGTTGCCGCTCTTTTCGATAAACGACATCGAATGGAGACCCGTCTCGCCGTTTGAAAACTTGTATTCGAGTTTGTCAACCTCAAAAACGATTCTGGATTTTGTCTTGTCGTAATTATAAGTGCTGATAATGTCGCTGTAATATACGGGGCGGATTTTCCCGCCGCGCAGGGACGAACCCGCCGAAAGCACGTGAACGCGGGCGGGATTCAGCAGTTGAGAGTTCATTGTCAACTCGTTTTCTCCTTGAATTACAAAGAGATACATGTTGACAGACTTTACCGCCAAAACAATAATTTGCCCGTTTAGATTTTCGTTGTAAATATGTTTTATTCTCTCGTGCTGAAAACAGTAGTCGCTGTTGATAACCAAAATGTTTTCGGAGTCGGGAATACGGTTTTTTGACATGAAAACATATTCCGAGAGAAGTTTGTATTCGTCTTCCTGAACGTTGAATTTTTGGGCGACCGTAGCCACCCAGTCATTTTCCAAACGGCTGATTTCTTCGCTGTTGTCGCTTTTTATAAATTCCAACAGTCGGACTAAAACCAGCACTTTTTGGTATTGTACGAGTTCTTTGTTGACAGCCTCGCAGATAACGAGGATTTTGGTGCTGACAGAGGCTACAAATTTTTGATGCTGTTTTGCAATTGCCTGTTTTTCAAGCAACTGAGAATAATTTTCTTTGTAAAATTCTATGTATTTTTCCATCAGCCGCTGACTTACCTCGTGGCGCAAAAAACTTTCCACAACAGACAATGAGCCGTCTTCCGACTTTTCTTTCGAGGCGGCAATTATGGCAAATAATCGCATTAACGCTTTTAATATGCTGTCACTCATCGTGTTGCGAGGTTGTTTTAGTTACGCTTTTTAATTTTTGAAGCCAATCAGAATTATTGCGAACGCACTTTTTACGGTGGACTCCGTTGAAAGTTGCGCTTCCAAATAACACTCTACGGTAGAGGTAAACTTGAAATCCCAAAACGGGGCATTATTATGGTCGGTGCTGCAAAAAAGTTCATTTCTGTCCTTATCGTAAAGCGAAAACGTAAGGTTTCCGTCTTCAACTCCGGCGCAGGCGGCTATTCTGTAAGTACTTCCGCCGTAAAACGTTAAGGCAAATTCAGCAGTTTCGCCCTCGGATACGGGGGTTTGATACACCTGTCCGTCGCTGATATAACTTGAAGGAATATGCGCAGCGCAGAATTTCAAAAGCGTGTCAGCCTGAGCCTCAGCCTTCAAGATTGTAAAAAACGACAATATTACCGAAATTAATAGTATTTTCATTTTTATTGTATTATTTCGTTTCTAAGTTTTGTGATTTTTGTTCTAATGACCTCTATCTGTGCGTCTTCTAATGCAGCGTTTGATTCGCTGTTAATAACAGTAAGTCTTTTGTTTTCGTCTGTTTTTGTGTCTCTGAAAGTGTATTTAACGTTGATTTCGTCAAAAATTCCCGCCAAATCCGACAAATTTTCCAAAAACGTATCATAATTTACGTTGCCCAGTTTGCCGTAATAGGGTCTTAACAATTCTATCAAATTATTAAGCGGGTATTTTTGTTCGCAGATGAGTTCGCATAACTTTTTGGTGTTGCCGCCTGAAATTCCGGCGTTTGTCATCAGGTAAAGCGATTCTGCCCAACCGCCCGCAATTATCAATGCGCCTATTTCGTTTCTGTCGGAATTAGTAAGGTAATAGTCGGACTCGCGATAAATCAGCGAAGCAATATAAAGCAAAGAGTCTTTGTCGCCGCTGTTTTTTTCTATCCTGCTGATAGTCTCCTCGTTGAAAGAGTTCAAAATTCCAAGTTCCGATGTCAAAAACCTTACTGCGCTAAAATACGCAGCCGCCTCCGGAAGTTGATCGTAAGCATTGATATAACCTAAATCCGCACCATAAACGCCAGTGTTAAGAGCCTGCTTGAAACTCGTTGTGTAATTCTGACGCGCAGAAGCATCGCTCAAAAGTTCTTTCTTGAAAGGCAAGTTGAGTTCTTTTAAAAAACCCGCAAGTTGCAAAGGCGACGGAACGCTGAAAAGTCTGTTATTAATTTTTACAATAGCGGATTTGTTGGGGTCAAGTTGTGCGGTCTGCTCTTTTTTTGAAGTATCCACATCCGTTTTTTTGCCGCCACCGGCATTTCCGGCACACGCCGATAAAAAAATGCTCGTAGCCAACAAATAACCGCAATATTTTTTAGCCGATAATATCATTTTATCCGTTGTTTTTGAAAATAATTACCGCAAATATAGCACCGTTTTTTCAAAAAAACAAAGTTTTTTTTTATTTGACATACACCAAAGTTGCTCCGCCGCCGTATTCTTCAAACGAAGCGTCCTGATATTGATACCTTTTATAATATAAATCAAGACATCTGCGGATTTCGGTTTTGAGCGTACCATTGCCCTTTCCGTGTATGAAAACAACTTTTTTGACATGCGGATTTTTTATGTATTCGTCGAGTTTTTCTCTGAAAACTTTCATTTGGTAGTCAAGTTTTTCTTTGGGAGTCATTCCGCGGTCGTCGTCGAGAAGTTCCACGATATGGAGGTCAACTTCCTGTTTTTCAGACTGTTGTTTTTTTACAACTCTGAGCCTCGGACGCGGGGTGTCCTTGTCCTCTGACTTTGAAAAATCCGATATTTTCTGCACCGCGTCGCTCATCAGAGAATTTTCCTTGACGGTCATAATGACGGCGTTAATATCAAAAAAGTCGTTTGGTTTGTAATAATTTGCAAGGAAAAATTTTTGCGGAGAAATTTTTATGTCAAACTCTTCCGGCTGCCTTACGGTGTGCGGAGTGTCCATAGAATACAAAAACTGGAATTTCACCACCGACAAACCGTTGATATTATCCCTTTTTATGGTTTCGATGTACTCTTTTGTGTCAGGCTCCAAAATTCCCGAAACAGAATTGAAAAGATTTCTGTTTTTTTCGTCCGGGCGCATAAAATTGTACAAAACTTTGAAACAACTGTCGTTGATAAGGTAAACTTCCAAATCGGCTTGCAAAGCGTTTTTGCCCTCTTCCGGCACAAAGCCTAAATAAAAGCCGTAACTATCTCGTTCTTCTTGCGGCGCGGAGTTTATCGTTACGGGCCTCGGTTTTTGGACTTCTGCAATGCGCGGTTGCGGTGCGGGCTTTTTTATTTCTTTTGTCTGAGTCTCTGATTGTGAACCGTCAAGAATAAGTTCCGAGGCTTGAACGGGAACTTCAAAATCGTCGCTGTTCAATACCATAACAATACCGTTATTCATAACTCTCGTTACCGTTCCGTAATCGTTTTCGTTAAGAAACTTAACTTTATCTCCTGTTTTAAAATTCATAATCGCTTTAATTTTTTTTTGCAAATGTATGTTATTTGAACGAAAAATACAAAAAAAGTTCAAATATAAATTTTATTTCAAAAAACTTTTTTATATTTGCGGAAAAATACGGATTATGAGAAAAGTTCAATTCAAAACCAAAGACCCGCAACTGAGAAACTTTTTTGAAATTTTCAGAAGTTTCAACCTTAGGCAAATGCGTGAGGCTGTGAGTTTTTTGCCGCGTATGATTCAGGAAAAAGAAACCGAAGAAAAAGATGTCGTCTGGATAAAAGAAGAAAAAAACTTTTACGGAACGATAGTAAAAACAAGCGCGAAATTTGTTGTCTTGAATTGCGACAACGGTTTGACATACAAGATAAAAGTATCACCGGAACAATTGAAAATTATAAAAGAGAATCCGGATTATAAAAATTGCGGTATTCTTGTTTCATACCGTCAGCGTACCGACACGTGGGAGTATGATTCCGAAAGTTTTGAAATGGTTGAAATTTTTGAACACAATCCGGTTTATGACGAAGAATATTTGAACGGTTTGATTGAAAAGTCAACACCGAGATGGGAGTCTGTCGGCGACCCTGACAAATGGCTTAAAGAAATAAGGGGATACGAAAATAAAAATGTTTGCTCAGGCACATTCGGAAAGCGATATAGCATATTTTGTTTCCGCCGACAGCGAGGCAAAAAAAGTTTATGACATGCTTCCTGAACATAATTTTGAATTTATTGATATAAATATTT
Source organism: Bacteroidales bacterium (assembly GCA_016287995.1). Taxonomy (GTDB): domain Bacteria; phylum Bacteroidota; class Bacteroidia; order Bacteroidales; family UBA3824; genus UBA3824. The sequence goes on along the minus strand of JAEEXW010000001.1, from coordinate 16,096 downwards.
CTTGTAAAGAATTTTTCAAAAATTAAAATGATACCTCAACAGTCAATAAAAATTGCAGATTATACATATAATCTGCCCGAACAAAAAATTGCAAAGTTTCCCTTGAAAGAAAGGGACAAATGCAAACTCTTGATTTACAAAGACAAAGAAATTTCCGAAGGCGTTTTTTCCGACATCACAGAACTTTTGGACAAGGACTCTCTTTTGGTAGTCAACAACACAAAAGTTATTCCTGCGCGTTTGGAATTTTTCAACGAAAACGGCGCGAGAATCGAGATTTTTTGTCTTGAACCTTTTTCTCCGGCGGACTACGAAAACAATTTTGCCGCTAAAAATTCTTGTCAATGGAAATGTTTGGCGGGAAATCTCAAACGCTGGAAAAATTTTAACCTCAAACGCGAATTTTCTTACAACAATCAAAACATAATTTTTGAGGCTGAAAAAACGGAAGTCTTAGGCGGCGAAGTCATCGTAAAATTTTCTTGGTCAGGCGATTACACTTTTTCTGACATAATCGACATCGCCGGACAAATCCCGATTCCGCCGTATCTCAACCGCAAGGCTGAAACCTCAGACAGCGTTGATTATCAGACTGTTTACTCCCATTTCAAAGGCTCTGTTGCTGCGCCGACAGCCGGTCTGCATTTTACGCCGCAACTTTTGGAAAACCTCGAATGTGAAAAAGCCGCCCTTACTTTGCACGTCGGCGCGGGTACTTTCAAGCCCGTCAAAAGCGAGACAATCGGCGGGCACGAAATGCACAGGGAAGTCTTTGAAGTAAGCAGAGATACGCTTGAAAAAATTTTGAAATTTTCTTCAAAAATTACCGCCGTCGGCACTACTTCGGTACGAACTTTGGAGACACTTTATTGGTCGGGAATCAAAATTCTGAAAGGTGAAAATCCGGTAACACTCTCGCAATGGGAATGTTATGAAAATGAGCCGAATACTGACGCTGAAACCGCAATCCGCGCAATTATTGATTTTATTGACAAAAAAGGCGAAAAAAGTTTCAAAGCCTCAACCTCGGTTATGATTTGTCCGGGTTACAAATACCGAATCGTAAACAATATAATAACCAATTTTCACCAGCCGCAAAGCACTCTTTTGCTGCTTGTTGCGGCGGCTGTCGGAGAAGACTGGAAAAAAATTTACGATTACGCGTTAAACAACAATTTCAGATTTTTGAGTTACGGCGACAGTTGTTTTTTGAAGGTCGAAAAATTGGAATAAATGAAAAGGACAATCATCTTGGCGGTTATCGCGGCAGCATTGTTGCCGGTATTTGCTTTCACTTTCGCTCACAGCAGCGAAAGTGATAACTATATTTCTGATATTCAAAGTGTTTCGCTGGCAGACAGCGTTTTTTCTAAGATGAGTGTTGAAGAAAAAATTCTTCAACTTTACATTTATGATTCACGGGACAAAAATCCCGCTCTGTTGGACAAAATTCCTTCCGGCGTTGTTTATAATGCAATGAGTTTCAACGAATTAAAAAACAACGTGGATTTCATTTCGCAAAAATCAGGAGTTCCGCTTTTCAATATCTGCGACATTTCAAAACCGATGGCTGATTTGCCGAATTATATGAATCCGTATGCTGTTTTGGCTTCCGGCAAAGACGAAACGGTTTTGAAAAATTTTTGCGTCCTGATTGCCGACACTCTCAAAACCATCGGCGTAAATGCGGTCTGCGGCAAATTTTCAGAAAAAGTGCCGCTTAACTCCATGAACGGATTTTCCGTAAAAAATTTCAGCAATACAGAAGATTTGAAAGAAATATTACTCTCTGACAACGGACTCGCTATGGGTACGCTCTCTCCCGATGAAGTTGTCGCCGATGTAAAAAAACTGCTCTCAAACGACAAGAAAAAACATCTTGTCAATGCTGTTGACGAAAAAGTCCTGCGTATTTTGCGCGGAAAATACCAGTATTCCTCAGAGCCCGTTTTGCAGGAAAATGTTTCCAAAAAAGAGGCTGCCCTATTAGCCGCTTTAAAATCAATAACCTGCGTTAAAAACGATTCAAAATTTCTGCCGGTAAAAGATTTGACGGATTTGACGATAATCCAAATCGGCGGTCTGCGTCAGGCGGGATTTTTGTCGCGGACTTCCATGTACTGCAAGCCGAATTATTACTATTGCAATCCGACGGTTTTGGAAACAGAAGGCGTTATAAAAGAGAACTTTAAGAAAAACGTCATCTTCCTTATTAACTGCAAGTTGGACAACAAAGAAATCATAAATCTTATCCGCCCCGTGCTAAAAAGCGGACATTCGTGCGTCGTAAACATCAATTATGAGGACAACTTGAAACTCTTGGGCGCAAAATCTGTTTTGCAGGTTTTCGGCAACGGCTATTTAGCGGGAGATATAGCGGCACAAGCGGTTTTCGGCGGCGTAAAAGTCTCAGGAAAATTCCCGCTCTCAGGTTTTGAAAACATCAAAAAAGGCACTTCCGTAAAACTTTTGCCGACACGTTTGCAGTATCTTCAAGACGAGAGTTTTGAAAAAAATTACCGCGACACGATAGACTCGATTGTCAATTTTGCGATTCTCAACCGCTGTTTTCCCGGCTGTCAGATTTTTGTCAGCAAAGACAACAAAGTGCTGGTTAACAAAGCCTTCGGATATTTTACGTACGACCTCGACTCAAAACCCGTCAACACCGACGACATTTACGATATTGCCTCGCTTACCAAAATTTCGGCAACCACGGTTATGGCAATGTATCTGACCGGTGAAAAACTTCTTGACACAAAAGAAAAACTCGGCAAATATTTTGACAAGCCCATTGACTGGACTTCCGAGGCAAAAGTGCCGAAAAAAACCGTCTATGATGTTTCCGTTCAGTCGGTTTTGGAGCACAGAAGCGGCATTTCGCCAAACGTGCCGATTTACCGTTATTCTAATTCTCCGTATGCGATAGGACGTTTTGTAAGAGAATACAACGTCAACTTGGATTCGGTTTGCGTGTCTGATTTGGAGAAGATTATTTTCAACGAATATTATTCTGACCATTTTATAAAGGACAGCGCGGAAATCCGTGTTTCAGAAAGTCTCTGGCTCAGAAACAATTACGCCGATACGATTTACAATTCCATCATGCGGCTGAAAGTCTCTGACAAAAAACCGTACAAATATTCCGACGTAAATATGATTCTGCTGCAAATGGCTTGCGAAAACATTTTGAAACGCAAAACAGACGATTTTTTGGCGGAAAAATTTTACGCGCCCCTCGGCATGAAAAACACCTGTTATACGCCATACAAGTATTTCAACAATTACAAAATCGCCCCGACCGAAAAAAACGGCTGGACGGGAAAATATATCTGCGGCGACGTGCATGACCCTTCGGCTGCGCTTTTAGGCGGAGTGTCAGGCAACGCGGGACTTTTTTCTTCGGCGCAGGACCTCGGAATCTTGTTTCAAATGCTCTTAAACAAAGGCGTTTACGGCGGCAAAAGATATTTGGATTCGTTGACGGTTGAAAAATTTACCTCGCGCCAGCCTTCCACGGGCAGGGCTCTCGGTTTTGACATGGCACCCTCAAAATACGCCGCTTTGAGCGCATCCGCCTCAACTTACGGTCATACGGGTTTTACCGGGACGTGCGCATGGAGCGACCCGGAAAACGGAATCGTAATTGTTTTCCTTTCAAACAGGGTTTATCCTGAGTCTTCCAATCAGAAAATCAACACGTTGAAAATCCGCCAGAAGATTTGTCAGGCTGTATACGACGGACTCGGAATTTAACCTCAAAAAATTTGCTTGTTACCATTTTTTTTGTTTTCTTTGCATAATTTAAACAATCAAAAATCATTTTAAATTATGACGAAAAAACGAATCATTATTTTAGGAGCGTCCCTTGTCGTCTTAGGAGTGATACTCTGGGCGGTGCTAAGGGGTTCAAAGCCTGAAATAAACGCCTTGGACGTGGAGTTTGCAAGGTATATTTCGGCTTACACCAACGGTATGATTAATAAAAACAGTACCGTTAAAGTTGTTTTAAACAGCGATTTGGCGCAAAAAATCGACAAAGACGCCAAAGCGGGAGATTTGATTAAGTTTTATCCGTCGGTAAGCGGCTCGTGCAAATTTACCGATGAGAGAACCATCGAATTTACACCCGAAAAAGGTTTTAAAAATTCGCAGGACTATGTTGCGGAATTCAACCTCGGAAAACTTGTCAAAACCGACGAAAAACGTTTGAAAAAATTTGTTTTCGGTTTTTCGGTCATAAAGCAGGACATGAAGGTTTTGATAGAAAGTCAGACCACAACCGACAAAAAAACGCTTAAATTTCAGAGCGTTACGGGTGTTGTAAGAACTGCCGACTACGAGGATTTGCAAAACATAAAACGCGCAGTTTCGGCGCAGTATTGCGGCAAAAATATCAACGTCAATTTCCGTGAACTGGAAGACAAAAGCCAGAATTTTGTTTTTTCAATCGACAGCATTGAGCGTTTTGACAAGACGGAAATTCTTTCCATAAAATATGACGGCTCAAAAATTTCCGCGGATTCCAGAGGCGAAAAGCAGGTGGAAATTCCCGCCGTCAACGAGTTCAGAATTGACAGGCTCGAAGTTGTAAACGCTCCCGACCAGTGTCTTAAAATCATGTTTTCAGATCCCTTGAAAGACAATCAGAACATGGCGGGTCTTGTAACGTTTTTTGACAGCAGGAGCGGCGAAAACACCGAAATAAAAATTCAAATTGACGACAACTGCGTCAACGTTTTTCCGGCGGTAAAACAGCGCGGCGAGGTCAAGGTTACGGTTTCGGAAGGCATTCAAAACGTGCTTGGCGTAAAACTCTCTGACAGCAAGACTTTTACCGCTGATTTTGAGATGCAGAAGCCTCAGGTCAGAACCGTTAAAACGGGTCTAATTCTTCCTGAAAGCGAAAACGGCCTTGTATATCCTTTTGAGGCGGTCAACCTCAAAGCGGTGGACGTTACGATTATCAAAGTCTTGGAAAACAACATTTTGAGTTATATCCGCGATTACAGCGACTATTGGAACAATGAAAATCTTTCAAGAACCGGCGTTCCGGTTTTGAGAAAAACCATTCACATTGCCGACGAGGACGACTCAAAAATCAAGGAATGGAACAGATATTATCTTGAACTTTCAAAACTCATCAGTTCCGAGCCGGGAACGATTTACGACGTAAAAATTTCTTTCAGAAAGTCCCACGCGATTTTCGACTGCGACACTTGCGGCGGCGGCGACAACTGCGCTGACGAGCAGGATGTTGACATCAAGGATTTTGACGATTATGACAGATATTACGGCGTTGACGACTATTATTATTCGAGCGCGGGTTACAACTGGCGCAACGAAAACAATCCGTGCTACAAAATGTACTATCAGAAAGACAAATTCATCGAGCAGTGCATTTTGGCAACCAACGTCGGAATGATTGCCAAAAAAGGTCCTGACAATTCCGTTTCGGTTTTTGCGACCGACCTCAGAACCGCCAAACCTGTCAGCGGGGCAACCGTTGAACTTTACGGCTATCAGCAGCAACTTTTGGCAAAAACTACAACCGACGGCGAAGGCAAGGCTGTTTTTGCCGACGCTAAAAAGGCTTACATCGCCGTTGCAAGAAGCGGCAAAGAAGCCAACTATTTGAAACTCGAAGACGGCAACTCATTGTCGCTGAGCAAATTCGACGTTTCAGGTGCGGATGTAACCGACGGTCTGAGAGGCTTTCTCTACGGTGAAAGAGGCGTTTGGAGACCCGGAGACTCAATACATTTGAGTTTTATTTTGAAAGAAGAGGACGGCAAATCACTTCCGCAGGGTTTCCCGATAACTTTGGAAGTCAGAAATTCTCTCTCTCAACAGATTGTAAAAGAGACGGTTACAAAAAATCCGTCAAACTTCTACGTGTTTAATTTCAAGACCGCTGACGATGCCGTAACTGGCAGTTACGAGGCTGTTGTCAACTGCGGAAACGCATCTTTCCGCAAGACTCTGAGGGTTGAAAACATCAAACCTAACAGACTGAAAATCTTTGCCGAGTTCAACAAAGGAACTCTCACAAGCAAAGGCAACGTTATGAGAATCACTTCGTCATGGCTGCACGGCGCAAAGGCTGCAAACTTGAAATACCATGTCAGCCGCTCTTTGAAACCTGCGGAACTGAATTTCGACAAGTTCAAAGGCTATACTTTCTCCAACGTCAAGGCTGCTGATTTTGACGGTTATATGCAGCAGGTCGGCGAAGGCGTTTTAAACGAAAACGGTCAGGGAAGTATCTCTGACGAATTTTTGAGCAACTCCTGGCGCACGTATCCCAACAAAATGAGGGCTTTCTACGAGGTGAAAGTATTTGAAAAAGGCGGCGCGTTTTCTGTTGACGGTTTCCACATCGATGTCTGCCCCTACGAGTATTACTTGGGCTTGAAACTTCCTGAAACCGACGGCAGATGTTTGGAAGTTGACAAGCCGCATACCGTTGACTTGGTGGCAGTTACCAACAAAGGCGAGTTGGATTCCAAGTCCCACAAAATCGCCGTAAGACTTTTCAAACTGAAATGGCAGTACTGGTATGATTCCGACAATTATATTTCAGACTACAATTCGCAGGTTTTGTGCGGCGACACGCTGATGATTAACGGCAAGGCGCAGTTCACGTTTCAGGTTTCGTATCCTGACTGGGGACGTTATATGGTTGAGGTCAGGGACATGACAAGCGGCGTTTGCGCTTCGGAGATTTTCTACATGGACTGGCCTGACAGTTTCGGCAGAAGCCCGATGCTCTCGCAAGGCTCTACCGTTGTGGAACTTTCGTCAGACAAGACGGTCTACAACGTAGGCGAAACGGTAAAAGTCAACATTCCCGCACCGGAGGATTCAAGGGCGTTGATTTCAATTGAAACAGCTTCAAAAGTTATCAGAAACCAGTGGATTAACACCAAAGCCGGCAACACCGAGTTTGAATTTAAGGTTGACGAAAAAATGGTGCCGGGCGTTTACGTTTTTGTAACCTTGTTGCAGCCCCACGGTCAGACCGTCAACGATTTGCCGATAAGAATGTACGGTGTTTTGCCGGTCAACGTTGAGGACAAGAAGACAAAACTCGAACCCGTAATCTCAATGCCCGACAAGATAGAGGCTGAAAGCGAGGTTCAAATCACGGTTTCGGAAAAGGATTCAAAGACAATGACTTACACTATTGCTTTGGTTGACGACGGTATTTTGGATTTGACGCACTTCAAAACGCCTGACCCGTGGAAGACTTTCTATTCGAGACCGAGTCTTAAAATCAGGACTTTTGATATGTTCGACAATGTTATCGGCGCGTTCGGCGGCAAAATCGAAAAGATTTTCTCTGTCGGCGGCGACGATGAAAACGGCGGCTCAAACTCTTCAAAAGCCAACAATTTTGAAACGGTCGTAAAATTCTTGGGACCCTTTACTTACAGCGGTCAAAAACGTACGCACACTATAAAAATGCCTAAATACATCGGCTCTGTAAGGGCGATGGTTGTGGCAGGCAACAGTACGGCTTTCGGCTCGGCTGAAAAAACAGCAACCGTTACCAAACCGCTTATGATTTTTGCGACAACGCCGAGACTTCTCAGCACGTCGGAAAAATTCTCCCTGCCCGTAACAGTTTTCACCGGCGAGGACAAAATCAGGGACGTGAAACTCAGCATAAAAGCCTCCGGCGGTTTTAAGGCTAACGGCGAGACTGTCAAGGAGTTGACCTTTGACGGCAAAGGCGAGCAGTGTCCGTATTTTGAACTTGAAACCTCTGATTTGCCTTCTATTGGCGTGGTTGAAATTTCAGCAACCTCCGGCAGTTACAAGTCCGATTATACGCTCAAAGTGGAAATCCGTCAGCCCAATGTAAAATCGCAGCAGACGATTTCAAAACTTGTTGAGCAAGGTCAGACGGTGGAAATTCCGTTTGAGGCAATCGGCAGAAAAAACACCAACACCGGCAAAATCAACGTCGGCGCAATTCTGCCTTTCAACATCGACTATCACCTCGCAGAAGTGGAAAATTACCCGTATGAATCGCTTTACAGCGTTGTAAGTCAGGGTTTTGCATTCCTTTTTGCAAGCAAGATGTCAGATATGCCAGCAGGACGCAAAGACACGGTTGAAAGCATTGTCAAGAGGGCAATCGAAAAAATTTACGCTTATCAGGCTTCAAGCGGCGGACTCAGTTATTGGAGAAACTACAATTACACCGACGTTTACATAACAAGTTACGCAGGACATTTTATCTGCGAGGCTAAAAAAGCGGGTTACTCCGTTAAAAAAGACTTTTTGGACAAGTGGAAAAAGTATCAGAAAACCAAAGCCGAAAGTTGGACACCCGACAATTATTCAAGTTACGGCACTCAGGCTTACAGACTTTATACTCTGGCACTTTGCAACGAGGCTTTGACGGGTCAGATGAACCGTTTGAAACAAATGAAAAACCTCTCTGACGAGGCAATTATCTATTTGTCAGGCGCGTATGCCCTGAGTTCAAAAGCCGACGCGGGAGCAAAACTGCTTAACCCCATTGTTAAGAAAGGCGGTTATGACAGAGCCGTTAAGTTGATGGTTCTCTGCGATTTGAACGACAAAAACACCGCTTTTGAGGTTGCTAAAAAACTTTCGGAAGAACTCAATTCCGAATATTACTACGCACCGCTTAATTACGAGGCTCTGTCGGTGTTTGCGCTCGGAAAATATTTCGACAAATACAAACCGGCATCGAAAATCACTTGCAGTTATTCGTTTAACTCAGGCGCAAACCAGGACATAAACTCTGAAAAACTGTTTGTTTCCAACGACTTGAAATTCAACGCCGAAGGTCAGCAGGTAGTATCGTTTACAAACAAATCTTCGGGACAACTTTACGTTGAAATCCTCAATCAGGGTATTCCTGAGGCGGGCAACGAAAAGGCTGAAAGTTCGGTTTTGACGGCTCAGGTAAGGTATCTTGACGACGACGGCAGAGCAATCCAGCCCGACAACTTGAAACAGGGAACAGAGTTTACGGCTGCCGTAACGATTAAGAATCCTTCCGGCGAATACATTGACAATCTTGTAATTACCGAAATGTTTGCTTCGGGTTGGGAAATCGACAACTCCGTTCTTGAAAGCGGTTCAGGCGATGACGACGATGACGATTATTATTACCGTCCGGTTTCATATTCGATTAATTACACCGATGTCAGGGATGACAGAAAATACACGTATTTCTCTTTGAACTCAAAGGGCGAAATAACTTTCAAAACACGGCTCGTTGCCGCTTACAAAGGCGAATTCTATTTGCCGGGAGTTATCTGCGAAAAACTCGACGACAACAAAATCTTTGTAAAGACAAAGGGAAAGAAAGTAAAAGTAGTTGACTAATCCAAGAAAAAAATAAAAACGGTCGGAAAATTTTTTCCGGCCGTTTTTTTTATATCATTTTATTCCCGTGGGTTTACACCCACGGCTATAATGTGTCACCCCTCCGGGGTTAGTTAACAGTAAACTATCGGAAACCGAGTCCTGAAAGGACGAAACATAATAGACGGGGGTGTGAACCCCCGGTAATATAAGTAGATAAATTATTTTAATAATTCTGCAATGTCTTTGTAAGCAAATTTTGCTTTTATCTGACCGTAAGAATGAGGGCCTATTTCGTCAGCCTCGTAAATAAAAGTCAGAGTGTCTTTTCCGAAAACGTAATTGTCGGGAATGTACGGGTCAAACATGTCAAAAATGCCGTTGTCTTTCAAGCCGTCAAGCCCGGAAACGTTGTATTGTTTGGCGATGTTTGCGGTGATTTTTTCGCAAAGAGCGTCCTCGGAGCCGGACTTCAAAAGGTCTTTTATCGTAAGAAGTCTGCCTGTTTTCGCATCAAAATTCAGCGCGACAGAAAACGTCATTCCGTGCGCACCGCCTGAATACGAATAACTGTCAGCCTGATAATTGATGATGCTGTCTTTGCCGTAACCGTAACTGCTGCTCAGCGTAAATTCCTGCTCCGAAACCATAAATTCAGGGTCGTCTTTTTTTGCCTGCTTGAAATTCTTTTTGTACGCTTTTATGTAGTTGCGGGCAAAAATTTCAACGGCTCTCTGTATGGTCTTTTTTGCGCCGCGTTTCAATTCCTCTTCCGGCAAAATTCCGGAATTTAAGACCGAATCGTTGATAAGGTGAGCGTTAGGACCTTTGGCGTAGAAAAGGCGGATTTTGATTTCGCATTTTGCCGACGGTTCTTGGTCTGAAAGATAAGCCACGGTGTCAAACTCGGCACAGTCAAAAACAAGCGTGTCAGAAAGTTTATCAGCCTTTTTGGAACGGTTGCACGAAAAAAGCAGCACCGCCAAAACTAAAAAAATTGATATTTTTTTCATTGTTTTTTCTTTTAAAATTTTCTTTTTACGGCGGCAAAAATAACAATTAAATAAAATGTCTTTTAAAAATTTTAAGTTTAAAAATGTTAATTTTACCGCGATATTTTTAACAAATTAAATAACTATGTTTATGAAAAAAATTATTCCGTTAATTCTCCTTTCGGCGGGAATGTTTTTTAATTCCTGCAAGGACGGAGAGTACAGTTTGGAAGACCTGAGTGCCGACAACATCGTGCTCAGGACAGGGGTCAACGGACCTCTGATGAACACTGCAATCGCTTTTAAAGACTTGTTTTCGATTGCTGGCGTAAAAGAAGACAAGGAAATCACGATTCAGGGACTTGACGGCAAACCCGAAAAAATCAAGTTCAACCCTTCAACTCTTGACGAACTTATCGAAAAGTATCATTTTGACAAAGAGCCTATCAAACTGATTTACGAGGACGGTCAGGGCAACGATTTGGAGCAGACAATTGAAATGAGCAACATTATCGAAGGTTTCAACTTAAACGACGCTTTTGATCCTGAAAACGGCGCGATAGATTCTATCGGAGTTATCAAACTCAGAATTTCTTACACCAACGAGTGGCCGTTTGAGGGCAAATTTTATCTCCGTCCCGTAAAACTTTTGGACCATTCTACGGCTTTGCCCTACGAATTGCAGCCCGTGGAAATCCAACGCCGCTGGTACGACAAGCAACTGAGTTTTGACATCAAAGCCAAATCTTCGGATACGGCATCAGTTTATTTTGTAAATTCTGACAAGAGCCTTCTTTGGGCTGCCGACGCGCTTTCAATTGATTTTACGATTGATTCAAAATACGACAAAATTCAGGAAGTGCGTGCTACGGACTCTTTGAAATTTGATATTAAAGGCACTTTGAACGGAAAGTTTATTATTAACAATTTTGACTAAAATTTTTTACGATGAAGAATATTTTTAAAAAACTTGCGCTTTGTTCTCTGACTGCGGTTGCCTTAGGTGGTCAGGCACAGGCTCAGTTGTCAAATTCTTTGTTTTTTGACAAATATAATTTCAGGTCACGGCTTGTCAACCCCGCGAATACGTATTACGGAAAATTTCACATCGGCATTGTGCCGCTTATTCCGACATTCGGTGTTGAGGCTGGGGTTTCGGATTTGGTTTTCGGCGACATTTTTCAAAATGTCAACGTCAGCGGGAAAAAACAGACTCTTCTTTTTTGCGACAAAGACAATCCCGGCGGAATCGACAAATTCTTAAAAGCCGTAAAAGGCGGTCAGAGAGTAACTTCTTCCGTACGTATTGACATCTTGGATTTTGGATTCAGATTAAAAGAGGGTTACTTATCAGTCAATTACGCTGTCCGTGCCGAAGAGCAAGTAAATATCCCCGAAAAAGTTTTCACGTTTGCCTTTGACGGTATGAAAGAAGGCGAAAGATATGACCTCGGTTTAAACAAGTTAGCCGCTAACGCAACGGCTTGGGGCGAGTTAAACGTCGGTTATTCAAGACCTTTCGGCGAGAAACTCTCGCTTGGCGTCAATCTGAAATATCTTTCCGGAATCGGCAACGTTAAAACCAATTTCAAAAATCTGAAAGCATACGCCGACGATGACGAATGGAGACTTTCAGGCGATTATAGTCTTTACGCTTCCGTGCCGGCAATGATTGTTGAAGAAAACGATGAGGACGGAATCAAGAAAATCGATTACGATAAAGATGCTAAAAAACTTCAAGCAAGACCGGGTTTTGCCATTGATCTCGGTGCTAACTATCAGTTGCTGCCGCAGTTAAAACTTTCGGCTTCGATTACAGACTTCGGTTTTATCAGTTGGAAAAAGAAAAACACTTATATTATTGAGAGCAAACAAGATTACGTTTTCAACGGTGTAAGATACGATTTCAACGAAGAAGATTTTGAGGAATTACCTGATTTTGAAAATGTTTACAGACTCTCCGGTAAAAATAAATATGTTTCTGGGCTTACTCCAAAAATGTATTTGGGCGGCGAATATTCTTTGTGGGACGACCGTATCGGTTTAGGTCTTGTTTCAAGAACAACTTTTTACATGAAAAATCCGAAAGAAGAAATTTTTGCAAACGCCAATTTTCGTCCGTTCAAAAAACTTTCTTTAACTCTCAACTATTCTATGTTTGACGGTCATTGGACAAATATCGGCTGGGGCATGAACGTAGTTGCCGGCGTGTTCAACATTTACGCCGCTTTCGACAACTGCTCGTTGAAGTATGCGAAAGTTGACGGAGTAAGAGTGCCGTCAAAGGCCAACTTTTTCCGTTTTAACTTCGGCTTGGGCATTACTATCAAAGGCAAAGAGAAAAAAGAAAAACCGATTGAAACCAAGATCGAAAAAGTCTTTGTTGACAGCGACAACGATGGCATCACCGATAGTCTTGATATGTGTGCCGCAACTCCTGAGGGCGTAGAAGTAGACTCAAAAGGCTGTCCTGTTGACAGCGATAAAGACGGCGTTGCAGATTATTTAGATAAATGTCCCGACACTCCCGAAGGTGCCGCAGTTGATTCAGACGGTTGTCTTTTGGATTCTGACGGCGACGGCGTTCCCGATTACAAAGATCAATGTCCCGAAACTCTTGACGGTGTGGCAGTTGACGAAAACGGTTGTCCCGTAGACACTGATGGCGACGGTGTTCCCGATTACAAAGACCGCTGTCCCGACACTCCGAAAGAGGCTAAAACCGATGAAAACGGCTGTCCGTTGGATACCGACAAAGACGGTGTTCCCGATTATTTGGACAAATGCCCCGAAACATACGGCACTGTAAACGGCTGTCCTGAAATCAAGCAGGAAGTAAAACAGATTTTCAAAAAAGCGTTGAACGGTATTCAGTTTGAATCCGGCAAATCAACGATTTTGCGTTCGTCATATCCTGTTTTGGACCAAGTGGTAAAAGTTATGATAGAGAATCCTGATTACAAACTTATCATTTCAGGACACACAGACAGTTCGGGCGACCCGGAGAAAAACATGACACTTTAAAAAGAGCGTGCCGACGCGGTTAAACAATACTTAATTGTTCACGGTGTACCTGGACACAGACTTACGGCAGAGGGTTACGGCGACACGCGCCCCGTTGCCGACAACAAGACTACAAAAGGCAGAGCCTTGAACCGCAGAGTGGAACTCGAAGCAGAATATTAAAAAAAAGAGGGGTCATAAAAACCCCTCTTTTTTTTTCAATGCAGTACCGCTCTTTTGAGCAAGTACGGCACTAAAATTTCTTTAAACGTTTTAGAAACATCCGCCTCAACGTAATCAATGTTGAACATTGAGCATTTATTCTTTAACTCCTGGGCAAAATCTCCTGAGAGTTTTCGGTATATCTCTTTATAATCCAAAGGATTGAGCGCAACAACAGAGCCCGTTTCCATGTCAATAAACTTGTAAGGACGGTTTTCAAAATCAAAATTCAGTTCCGTCGGACGGTCAAGAACATGAAACAAAACAACGTCATGTTTCGCGTGTCTTAAATGTTGAAGTCCGGCGTAAAGTTCCTCGTTTTCGCAACTGTCCATCATGTCCGAAAAAATCAAAACCATACTCCGCTTGTGAATGTTTTCGGCAATCCGGTGAAGACACTGCGCAATACTTCCCGAAAGCGGCTCCGGCTTGATTTCCCTGTCTGAAACCGTCTCTTGAAGTTTTGAAAACAGCATTTTGGCGTGCGTTGACGAGATTTTCGCCTCGGACGAAAAATCTATGTTCTTATCAAACAAGGTCAAAGAAACCGCATCACGCTGTTTCCTCAAAAGATTGATAACCGCCGCCGCACATACCGCCGAAAATTCCAACTTGTTGAACTTGCCGCTTTTCGGATACTTCATACTCGACGAAGTGTCAAGAAGAATATAACAACGGAGATTCGACTCGTCTTCGTAATGTTTGACGAAAAGTTTCTCTGTCCGCGCATACAGTTTCCAGTCTATATGACGGGTACTGTCGCCCTTGTTGTAAAGGCTGTGCTCGTTGAACTCCGACGAAAAACCGTGAAACGGACTTTTGTGCAAGCCCGTTATAAAACCTTCCGTAACGTGTGCCGCTACAAATTCAAGGTTGTTCAAATCGGAAATTTCGGATAATTTTTCTATCATTTTATCGGCGAAACATAATCGTTAACGTCCTTGCCTGTAATCTCGTTGCCGCATAATATAATAAGGCGTTCGAGAACGTTGCGGAACTCGCGGATATTTCCAGTCCATTTTATTTTTTGAAGTTCTTCAACGGCGTCTTTTGTAAACTTTTTCGGCGCGGTGTAATATTCGCCGCAAATCTGCTCGTTGAAATAATCCACCAAAAGCGGAATGTCTTCAAGTCTTTCGTTCAAACTCGGCACATGGATAATTATAACGCTGAGCCTGTGATAAAGGTCTTCACGGAAACGGTTTGCAAGGATTTCGTCTTTGAGGTTTTTGTTCGTTGCGGCAATAACACGCACGTCGATTTTTATCTCCTTGTCACTTCCGACCCTTGAAATCTTGTTTTCCTGCAAAACCCTCAACACTTTTGCCTGAGCAGCAAGAGACATGTCGCCGATTTCGTCCAGGAAAATAGTACCGCCGTTAGCCGCTTCAAACTTGCCTTTCTGCTGTTTCATTGCCGAAGTGAACGCGCCTTTTTCGTGTCCGAAAAGTTCGCTTTCGATAAGTTCTGACGGAATTGCGGCGCAGTTGACCTCAATGAAAGGACCGTTTGCGCGGTTGCTTTTTTCGTGAAGCCAGCGCGAAACGATTTCTTTTCCCGTGCCGTTTTCGCCCTGAATCAAAACGCGGGCTTCGGTCGGGGCAACCCTCTCAATCATCTCTTTGACATGACGGATTGCGGGTGATTCGCCAATCATTTCGTATTTGCGGTTGATTCTCTGTTTCAAGACTTTTGTTTCGGCGATGAGTTCTTTTTTCTCGGTCGCGTTTTTGATAACGACCAAAAGACGGTTCAAATCCAAAGGCTTTTCGATAAAATCGTACGCGCCTTTTTTTATCGCCTCAACAGCGGTGTCAACAGTGCCGTGTCCCGAAATCATGACAACGGGAATTTCACGGTTTTTCTCCATAATTTTTTCAAGAACTTCAAGACCGTCCATTTTGGGCATTTTGATGTCGCACAAAACAATATCGTACTTGCCGTTATTGATTTTGTCCAAACCTTCAAAACCGTCCTGAGCCAAGTCAACATCATGGTCTTCGTAAGATAAAATATCTTTTAAAGTATTTCTAATCGGCCTTTCGTCGTCGATAATGAGTATTTTTGCCATTTCTAAAAAACGTGTTAAAAATAATTTCACAAATTTATATTTTTTATTGATTAATGACAAAAAAAATTACTATTTTTAAAAAATTTTTTTCACTACTGTTATGACACGACAAATTTTTTCAACGGGCGAAACCGTTTTTGACATTATTTTTCAGAACAACCGTCCGAAAAACGGTAATCCGGGCGGCTCAGTTTTGAACTCTGCCGTTTCGTTAGGGCGTTTGGGCTTAAAACCCGTTTTTCTCTCCGACTTTTGCGACGACATTATCGGCGGGGTTATAAAAGACTTTTTGGCAGATAGCGGCGTTTTGTCAAAACGCGTTATCTCAGATTGTAACAAACAGACCTCCATTGCGCTCGCTTTTTTGGACGAAAACAAAAATGCCAAATACGAATTTTACAAACAAAAGCCCACAGAAGCCGACGAAAAACTGTTCAACGCGGATTTTAAGAAGGACGAC
>JAEEXW010000076.1 GCA_016287995.1 Bacteroidales bacterium | reverse complement strand
TTCAACTTTATCCACGCCGCATTGCCGCAGATGATGAAACAGCGCAAAGGCGCAATCATCAACATGGCAAGCGTTGTAGGCGTTCACGGAAACGCAGGTCAGGCAAACTATGCATCTTCAAAAGCAGGCTTAATCGCCCTCGCAAAATCTGTTGCTCAGGAAATGGGTCCGAAAGGCATCCGCGCAAACGCTATCGCGCCGGGCTTTATTGAAACCGCAATGACCGCCGCTCTTCCCGAAAAAGTAAGAGAGGAATGGAAAAAACGCATTCCTTTGCGCAGAGGCGGCACACCGGAAGACATCGCCGAGGTTGCAACGTTCCTCGCAAGCGATATGTCGTCATACGTTACCGGTCAGGTAATTCAGATTGACGGCGGTATGAATATGTAGAGAATTGACAGTTGATAATTGACAATTGACAATTCTCTAAGCAATTGTCAACTGTTAATTGTCAATTGTCAATTATTAATTGTTAATTACTAATTCTTAATAGACTATGGGCTTTTTTTCATGGCTTTTCGGCGGCAAAAAAGATTCGGTCGCCGAGGTAACTTCCAAAACAAAAGGTATGGTAACGGCAACGCTGCTTAACGCAAGAAAAAAGCCGAACGCCACTGCCAAAGTCTTGTACCAACTCAAAAAAAACACGATTGTAACGGTTGTCGCCTCTGAAAAGGATAAGTGGTACAAAATTCATACGCAACTCGGTTTTGCGTATTGTATGAAAGATTTTATCCAAATAAAAGAGACGATTGAAAAAATTGCAGTCGATGCCAACGTGCTGAATGTTAGGTCTTATTACTCTACCGACAGCACTGTTTTGGGAAAAGTAACAAAAGGAACGGTTTTAATCGTTCTCTCAAAACATGCAGGCTGGTACGGTGTGGATTTCAACGGACAAAAAGGCTTTGTCAACGCGGATTATGTTACACCGTTAGAAGATTTGGCAAACAGCAACACCAAAAAAACGGACAATCCGCAAAAGAAAACCAATAATAATACTACAAACAATACTAAAAAAGACGAACAGACAAGGGTATTTTTTAACGCGCGTAAAGATTTGGCAACCGTAGAACTCGCCCCAAAAAAACGCCTTTCGGACGAGGGCTTGGACAAATACGGCAAAGTCGCTGTTAAAACATGGAACAACTACGGCAATCTTATCTCCGTGATTAGTAAGGAGTTAGGTATTGATGTAGAAATCGCTTTGGCGGTAATTTGCGTTGAAAGCGGCGGTAGCGGATTCTCCTCAGACGGAAAAATGATTATCCGTTTTGAAAACCACGTTTTCTACACTTATTTTGGTGCTAAAAGCGATGAAGATAAGAAAAAATACGACGAACACTTTACCTTTGACCCCAAAAACCGCCGCGAGGGTCATAAATACCGCGCAAAAAAATCCGACGAGTGGAAAACTTCGCATAGCGGTCAACTCTCAGAATGGGAGTCTCTTGAAATCGCACGCTCTCTTTCGGAAACTAACGCGCTATATTCAATCAGTATGGGCGCACCGCAAGTTATGGGTTTCAACTACAAAATCATCGGTTATTCGTCGGTAAAAGACATGTTTGAGGCATTTTGTAAGGACATCCGCTATCACATCATGGCACTGTTTGACTTCTGCACGGCAAAAAGCACGAGGGTTCAGTATCTTTTGACGGGAGATTTCCTCTCGTTTGCAAAAGAATACAACGGTCTTACAGCACCTGAGGCCTACGAAAAACGCCTTAATCAATATTACGAAATTTATAAGAAAATTTTGAAATAATGACTACGACTATTGTTTCGGATTATGCTTGGTATTTTCCCGTTTTGTGCTTTTTTTTAGCGGCTTTGTTGACGGGACTTTCATATTACAAAAACAAAAAACTCGCAGAATTTCAGCCATATAAAATTTATATTTTGTCGGCGTTAAGGGTTTCGGCACTGTTTCTTGCAAGGATTTTGCTGCTGAATATTTTTGTTAAAACAGATACCAAACGCATTGAAAAACCAGTACTTGCAATAGCGGTTGACAATTCCGAGTCAATAGTTTTGCGCAAAGGGCAAAATCCTTCTGACAAAGTCTTGGAAGAACTTTTTGCCGCAAAGGAAAAATTAAGCGAAAAATACAACGTAAGGTTTTTCAAATTCGGCGAAAGTTTTTCGCAAGTCTCTGATAATACTGCATTTGACTTTAAAGATAAATATACTGACTTTTCTGATATGTTTGAGGCGGTAAAGTCGGTGCTTTACAACACAAATTCCGGCGCAGTGCTGACGGTCTCGGACGGAGTTTGCAACAAAGGAGAAAATCCAGTCTACTCCGCAGCAGAAACCAACCAAAAAGTTTATACGCTAACTATCGGTGATACAACATCTTACAAGGATTTGAGCATTTCAAAAGTCCTTTACAACGAGTCTGCATTTTTGGGCAACGAATTTCCCGTAGAAATCACTTTGAACGCCAAAATGTTGAAAGGTAAAAGCACTGTTTGTCAAGTACTTAGAAACGGTAAAACAGAGTTTCAGGAAACGTTTACGGCAAAGAGCGACAACTATTCAAAAGAGATTTCCCTGAGCCTGAAAGCCGATAAAAAGGGACTTCAAAAATACACTATCTTGCTAAAACCGGTTGAAGAAGAAATCACCGAGTTGAACAATTCAAAAGAAATTGTCGTAGAGGTTATTGATGACAAATATAAAATCCTTTTGCTCAGCGCAAATGCACACCCTGACGTTGCCGCTTTCAGAAACGCGCTGTCAAAAAATCTGAGTTATGACACGGAGGTTTTTACGGTTGAAAATTTTACGAAAAAAGTCTCAGGATACGATTTGGTGGTTTTATTCGGACTGCCTTCCACAAGGGTTAACTCGGAAGAGTTGTTTCAAGAGATAACTTCAAGAAACATTCCGACTCTTTATGTTTTGGGCTCGTCAACTGATTATCAGAAGTTTAACAGGATTAATAAATGTCTTGAAATAACTCCGAAAGGCAACAATTTTGACGATGCCGTCTTTGGTGAAAATCCGAAGTTTCCGCTTTTTAGTTTTGAAAACGGCGTGGACGAAATGCTCAGAAATACGCCGCCGCTCTCCTGTGTTTTTGGCGACTACAAACTTCTTGCGGCTACACATGTTTTTGGTTATCAGATAATAAAAGGCGTTACAACGCAAAAGCCTTTAATAGCGGTTTCGGAGCCTCAAAAAGCAAAATCGGCTGTAATAGTAGGGCAGGGGATTTGGCGTTGGAGAATGGACTGTTATAGAAAATTTTTGAATCATGAGAAGTTTGATTTGTTAATCGAACGTTTGGTTCAGTTTCTCTTGAAAAAGTCCGACAAGGAAATGTTTACGGTGGCTTACAAAAAGATTTTCAGCGAAAACGAGCCGGTGTATTTCAACGCAAAAGTTTTGGACGAGATGTTTCAGCCGGTGTCGGATTCACAGGTTACGATTGAAATTTCGGACGAAAACGGGGAGAAAAAGGATTATAAATTTGAGAACACGGGTTCGGGCTATTACCTTAGAATTGACAATCTTTTGCCGGGAAATTACAGTTTTAAGGCGCAATCTTCGCACAAAAACGCAGTAAAGACGGGTGATTTTTCGGTTAAAGAGATAAAGACAGAAGCCGAGAATTTGACGGCAAATTTTTCAGTCATGCAGCAAATAGCCGACAAAACCGGCGGAAAAAGTTTTTTCCCGAATCAGATTTCAGAATTGGTTCAAGACCTTTTGGAAAATAATGCAATAAAACCGACTGTTTATAATGACACCGTTTCTACGCCGCTTATGGGCTGGAAAGTGCTATTTTTCATTATTCTTATTCTACTTACTATTGAGTGGTTTTTGAGAAAATTTTGGGGAACAGTGTAAAAAAAATCTGTTTGAAGAATAAAAAAAGTTTCCTTCATATCTTCTGATATGAAAAGGAAACTTTGAGGAAAAAGACAATGAAAAAATTAGAAAATCATAATATCCAAAATATCAAATACTGAGAATACTACGCTTGCAACACCGTTGAATGTTCCGAAAGCAACATTTACCTTTGAAAGGTCGTCTTTTGATACTATTTTGTGCTGACGGAAAAGCAACAATGCAAAAATACTTGCTCCAATCGCCAAAAATACTCCACCGCCCTGAAAATACACTATCAAAATCAATAAAATTGCTGTTATGCAGTGCACAAAGCACGATAGTTTTAACGCACCTGAAACGCCAAGTTTCTGCGGTATTGAATGAAGATTGTTTTCTGTATCAAATTCCGCATCTTGAAGCGAATAAATGATGTCAAAACCGCCGCCCCACGTCAAAACCAAAAAGAAATACAATACCGGCAACAATGCCCAATGTCCCGTTACAGCCAAATATGCTCCAAGCGGTGCAAGTGCCATGCCACAGCCCAAAACAAAGTGACAAAGCGGCGTAAAACGCTTTGTGTAACTATAAAACATCACCACAAAAATGGCAATAGGAGAGAGATAAAAGACCGTCGTGTTAATGAAAAACGTAGTAACAATAAACGCCAAAGCATTTATAATCACAAAGATAAATGCGTTTTTCGGAGTGATTTTTCCGGCGGGAATTTCGCGATTTTCGGTGCGTGGGTTTTTTGCGTCAACGTCCCTATCAAGATAGCGGTTGAAACCCATTGCCGTATTCCGCGCAAAAACCATACACAGCAAAACCTCAACCAACAAAGCCCACGTAAAAGCACCTTCCCCGCTTTTTACGCCTAAGAAAAATCCGCAGAGCGCAAACGGTAAACAAAATACCGTATGCGCAAAGCGGACTAATTTAAAATATTTTGTTATGTTTTCCGTCATTATTCTTCCATATCGTTTTCACTTATAGGAGACTGTTCTGCGCTGTCTTTTTTGTCGGAAATCATATTCAAAAAGCCGATTTCGCGGTCAGAAAGAAATCTCCAACGTCCTCTTCCCAAACCCTTTTTGTCAAGTCCGGCAAACATTATGCGGTCAAGTTTTTTTACCTCGTAACCAAAATGTTCAAAAATTCTGCGGACGATTCTGTTTCTACCCGAATGTATGCGGATTACAACCTCAGATTTTTTCATTTCGTCGATGTAACCTACTTCATCGGCGTTGATGAAACCGTCTTCAAGGTCAAAACCCTCAGCAATCTGCTCCATGTCGGCTTTTGTAACCGCCTTGTCAAGACTTACGTGATAAATCTTCTGAACTTCGTTGCTCGGGTGCGTGAGTTTCTTTGCCAAATCGCCGTCGTTTGTGAAAAGAAGTATGCCCGTAGTGTTTCTGTCAAGCCTTCCGACTGGATAAATTCTCTCTTTGCAAGCCCCCTGAATCAACTCCATAACCGTATTTCTTGCGTGAGGATCTTTTAAGGTCGTTATGTAATCTTTCGGCTTATTCAGGATAAGATAGCGTTTGTGTTCGGGCTTAACAATCATGCCGTTATACTTCACCTCGTCCGAAATGTTGACTTTTACGCCCATTTCGGTAATAGTTTCGCCGTTTACCTGAACCATGCCCGCTTTAATCATTCTGTCTGCCTCACGTCTTGAACACATTCCGCTGTTAGCCAAATATTTGTTCAAACGGATTTGACCGTCGTTTGCCAAAAAGTCGTCTTCTTTTTCGGCTGCCGCTTCAAAAGCCTGCTGTCTACGGTCAGAATGATCCCAATACTTCTTGTGATAATAACCGTTTTCGTCCTGCGTGTACTTTGTTCCCCGTGTTATGCGCGGACGTTTACCGCCTTGACGCTCAGCAGGATAACCGCCGTATTCGTTTGGTCTGCCGTAGCCGCCTTGATTGAAGTTTCTGCCTTCTTGCTGACGGTAATTCGGTCTTTGATAACGGGGCTGATAATTGTTATTGTTGTAACCTCCGTTGTAACCGCCATTATACCCACCGTTGTAGCCGTTGTTATAACCGCCTTCGGGATTTTGTCCGAAGTTGTTGTTATAGTTTTTGCGGGGACGGTAGTTCTTACCGGGCTGACCACCGTTGTTGTTGTAATTACGGTAATTTCTATTGTAAGGTGCTGACCCACCGTTATTTGCGCGGGAACCTCTGTCCTGATAACCGGAATTGCCGCGATTATTGTTATTTTCCATTTCTTTACAAAAAATTTACATTTTAAATAGCGCACAAATTTAGTTTAATTATTTCGGATTTTAAAATTTTTTTTACTAATTTTGTTTCCTAAAAAACAATTTTTTTTATTGACAAAAAATGGTTCCTGAAATATTAAAAATGCTGATAAAAAGTGCCTGCTCTGACGGCACAATCAGCGATACGGACAGACAACTTTTAGAGAAGAAAGCCTCAGGAATGGGCGTTTCTTTGGACGAACTTAATCAGTTGATTAATAATGAATTAACTCCGCAAATAGAAAGCGAAAGTTCAGGCTTTGTAACCGAAGAAGAAACCTCGGAGAGTTTGTCTTCGGGTTTTGTTACGGGTGATGAAGAGGCTTCTTTGTCGTCGGGTTTTGTAACGGAAACAGACACTGCCCCGACACCGCCGCCGCAACAGCCTTTGCCTCAGAAAGAAAAAACGTTTGAAGATAAACTTACTGATATTCAGTTACTTTCAAAACAAGGTGCGATGAGCATAGTTTCAAAGGCAAAACTCTACGGCAAATGGATTATCGTTAAAAGGATAAAGCCAGAATTTAAGGATAATCCGCAGTACAGAAATTTGTTTTTGAAAGAATTTGAAAATTGTTACAACCTTGACCACGAAAACATCGTCAAAATTCTTGACAAGGGCGAAGATTCTGACGGTCTGTATTATACAATGGAGTATGTTGACGGCCGCTCGCTTAGCGACTGCATCAAAAACGGCGAATTGAAAAGCGAAAAACTCATAAAATCTGTCATTAAGCAACTTTGCAGTGCGCTTAGTTACGTTCATAAAAAGCAGATTGTGCACCGCGACTTAAAGCCCGACAACATTATGATAACTTACCGCGGCGACAATGTCAAAATCCTTGATTTCGGCATTGCATACACCGACAGTTACGACGACAACCTCGTAAAAGTAGGCACTCCAAAATATGCTGCTCCCGAACAAAACGGCAAAGGAAACCTTGTTGACCAGAGGGCTGACATTTATGCGGTAGGTCTGATTCTTTTGGAAATGGCGACGGGAAGCCTTCAAGACAGGGAGGCAAAAACGGTTGAGAATCCTAATTTCAAACTCGTTATCACCAAAGCCACAAAGCAAGACCCGCAAGACCGTTATCATGACTGCGAGGAATTGATGGAGGATTTGAACAAAAACATTGTTATCCCCGTAACTCCGCCGACTCCGCCTGCACCGCCTGAGCCGCCTGTTAAAAGGCCTGAGCCGGTGGTAAAACAAGAGCCGAAAATAACGCCCGTTACAGAGGAGAAAAAGAAAAAAAGCATTTTGCCATGGATTTTGATTGCGGCAGTTTTAGTAGGTGTCGGAGTTTTCTTTTTCTTAAAGTCCAAGAAGACTGTTGAACCCAAACAAAATGAGGTTACTGAAAACACTGAAAACAGCGGTAATCAGGAGCAGCAAAACGAGCCGGACAATCACAATAGTGTCGTCGTAGTGGACCCTTCAAAAAAAGAAGAACCTAAAAAAGAGGATTACACCGAAAAGGAAAAAGAGGAGGGAAGCGAGGAAAATTCAATCATAAAAGACCTCGCCAAAAGAGCAGACGATTTGTTTGCCGAAAAAAACATGGCAGGCGCAAAAGTTCTTTATGATTCGATTCAGAAGTTGAACCCGAATTACAAAAACGATAATATTCAAAAGTGTAACGATATTATCAAAAACGCTAAACACCCGTTAACCAAGAAAAACGGCGACAACGGCAAGTTAGGTTTTGCGGATTCTGACGGAAATCTTGTTATCGACTGTCTTTACGACAATGCTGATTATTCACAAGGTTTTATGAAAGATAAGCTTTATGCCTTGAAGAAAAACGGCAAATGGGGCGTAATTGATATGGAAACGAAAAAAGAACTTACTGAATTTAAATTTGCTGCGGCAAAAGGTATTCCGGGCGGTTTTGACATGCGTTTCAAAGGTATCGGTCAACATGACCCGCAAGATGTGGTGATAAAGCGGTAAAAATAATAAAAGGGATTGTTAAGAATAAACAATCCCTTTTTATTTTAACATCTATCTATTTTTAGAACAACAATACCAATAATTCTGCTATTAAAACCCTGAAAAACATTGTCAGAGGATAAACCGTTGCATAACCTACTGCCGGAGCATCGTGAGAAGTCAAGCCGTTAGCGTATGCAAGCGCGGGCGGGTCGGTATGGCTGCCTGCGATAACACCCGTCAAAGTAAAGTAGTTTACTTTGCAGAATTTGGTCGCAATTATACCCATTATTAATAGCGGTATGAAAGTTATGATAAAACCATAACCAATCCACGAATATCCTCCGTTAACGATTGTGTCAACGAAACCGTCGCCGGCTTTGATTCCCACACATGCCAAAAACAATGATATACCGATTTCGCTCATCATAAGGTTTGCCGACTGGGTAGAATATGTTACCATTTTCCATTTTGCACCAAAACGTGAAATCAGGATTGCAACAATCAACGGACCGCCTGCAAGACCGAGTTTGAAAGGCTGAGGAACACCCGGAATTGTTACCGGAAGACTTCCTAAAATTACGCCGATTGCAATACCGATAAACCATGAAATAAGGTTCGGGTGATTGAGACGTCCCATGGAATTACCAATGACTTTTTCAACGCCTGCGATAGAGGCTTCTGTGCCGACAACCGACAAAGTATCGCCGACTTGAAGGATAAGTTCTTTTGAAGCAACAAGGTCAACGCCAGAACGGTTGACACGGGTAATGTTGCAGCCGTAAATTTTTCTAAGCGACAGACTGCCAAGACGTTTGCCGTTGATTTCGGGTTTTGTAACGATAATACGGCGGTTGATAAACTGACTGGACTGTCTTACCCATTGACGACGTTCCATAGGGATAATTTTACCGATTTGTGCTGAAATAGTTTCAGCGTCAGAGCCGGTTAAAATTATGAAAATTTTATCGTCCTGATTCAGAATAGTATCGGGTGTTGCAAGTGAAATTTCATTTGTCTGATTAGACCAATAACGCGAAATAATAAAATCTCTGTCGGGGAAAAGTTTTTTGATTTCGCGAATCGTCTTGCCGTAAACCGCAGGATTTTCCACTTGGAGCGAAATCGCAGTTGCAGCATTGCTGTCGTCGCCGGCAAGAGCGTCAATGTCAGCGTTTTCTTTTTTGAAATCTATTTTGAAAACTTTTTTTACCACAATCATCGAGAGAATTATGCCTATAACGCCAAGCGGATAAGCCACTGCATAACCCATTGCCATAACTCTCACAGAATCAGGCTGACCCATATCGTTAACGGCTTGTTGAGCCGCACCGAGACCGGGAGTGTTAGTTACTGCACCGGACATAATGCCGACCATTGTCGGAGTATCAAGTCCCGTGATTGCGCCGATAATCATTGCGATAATTGCACCTAACAAAACCGTTCCTACCGCCAAGGCGTTAAGTGTAATTCCGCCCTCCTTGAACGACGAAAAAAAGCCCGGACCAACTCTCATACCGATTGCATAAACAAAAAGTATCAATCCGAAATCACGCAGAAAATCAATTAATTGCGTGTTCATGGTGAGATGAAAATGTCCCATGAGGATTCCGACAAAAAGAATAAATGTCGAACCTAAAGAAATTCCGGCAATCTTAATTTTGCCGAGCAGCAGGCCAAGCGAAATTATAATGCTTATCAACAGGATTGAATGTCCAATCCCCTGCCCTGTAAACAAGTCTGTTAACCACATAATGATTTATAAATTTTGCGCAAAAGTAGAAATTTTTTTTCAGACATCCCACAAAGTAAGGTTTATTTAATGTAAATTTTTTAATGATAATTTTAAGCAGAGATAACACTGATAAAAAACAAAAAAGGTCATCTTTTAACTCGATGACCTTGTAAAACAGATAATTTGTGTAGCCCCATGGAGAATCGAACTCCAATTCCCAGATTGAGAATCTGATTTCCTAACCGTTATAAGATATGGCCAAACTTGTTTT
>JAEEXW010000075.1 GCA_016287995.1 Bacteroidales bacterium | reverse complement strand
TATACAAAACTTGACTTGGACACATTTCCGTATTTTGTTGCAAGTGGACGACCCGATTGCACGCGAATGGTACCTAAACGAGGCTTCAACACAAACTTGGTCGAGCCGTACCCTTCAACGCAACATTTCTACGCAATACTACCACCGTTTGCTTGCCTCGCACAACAAAACTGTGGTAGAAAACGAAATGAAGGTCAAAACCTCTGAGTATCAAAATGATAAATTAGAATTTATCAAAAATCCTGTGATAGCGGAGTTTTTGGGACTTGTACCGAATTCCGACTTTTCGGAATCGGAACTTGAATCGTCAATCATTACCAACTTGCAAAAGTTTTTGATGGAACTTGGCAAGGGTTACGCTTTTGTGGCGCGTCAGCAACATATCCATACAGAGAAAAAGGATTATTTCATCGACCTCGTTTTTTACAATTACATTCTCAAATGTTTTGTGCTTATTGACCTGAAAATTGGCACGGTAACACATCAGGACGTAGGCCAAATGGATATGTACGTGCGTATGTACGACGAAATCAAAAAGTCCGCCGACGACAATCCGACCATCGGCATCATTCTTTGTTCCGATACTGATGAGGATATTGCTCGTTATTCAATACTCAAAGGCAATGAACAATTGTTTGCCACAAAATACAAAACCTATCTTCCGTCAGATGAGGAACTTCGCCGCGAAATAACTCGCCAAAAAGAATTGTTTTACCTCCAACATCCTAATTTGAAGAATGTCAACTAAACCCTCCATCCGTTTCTACCACGACCGCGAAATCCGTGCCTTGTTGTATGATGACAATTCCATCGACGGGCAGAGCCGCAAAAAGGCGTACACTTTTATAGAAAGCAATCTTGTGGCGGCCAGCGACGTCGGCACAGTGAAGGCGTTGCAGCAAATCCACGCTTATATCTTTGGCGGATTGTACGATTTTGCGGGCAAAATCCGCACTAAGAGTATTTCAAAAGGCGGAACGATGTTTTGTCTTGCGGAATATTTGCAGGACAATCTTAAAAACATCGAAAAAATGCCACAAAATACTTTTGACGAAATTGTCAGCAAATACGTTGAAATGAATGTTGCGCATCCTTTTATGGAGGGCAACGGTCGCAGTACAAGAATTTGGCTCGATTTGATTTTCAAAAAGTCTTTGAAAAAATGCGTCGATTGGAGCCAAATCGACAAAAATGATTATCTTAACGCAATGCAAAAAAGCATCGTTGACGATTCAGCAATCCGGTCGCTGCTCCACAACGCACTGACAGACAGAATAAACGACCGTGAACTTTTTATGAAGGGCATTGATTATTCATATTATTATGAACAAAACAACGAACGCGCCCGTCACCATTTCGGCGAGCCGCAGCACCGACATTCCGCCAAATTATTTCAGCCGTAAGAATGTCCTCAACGCCGAAATGACCGATGCACAGCAAAACGAAATTGTTGACGGTTTGCGCAAATGTCAGGCGGCTTGGAGAGAAAAAGGTTGGGACATCACGCTTGCTACTTGCGCTTAGCAAGGTGATTTTCAAGGTGTTGTACAACACTTGCCGCCATTTTTGCGTTTATTGTTATGCAAATACAAGTCGCGAAGCCGTTCTAAAAAACAAGGATTTGTTCTTGTTGAAATTTGAAGTTGGAAAGCAAATCTTCACGTTTCGTGATAGACAACGGAATGGGAATGTGATGGTCGTTGTGATGCGCTTCAACAAATTTTCATCCTAGAAGACAGTAAAGAACATTTCAAGCAAATGTTACCGGAAGAATTGTGGGACAAATTGTTTTGTGAGAAAAAAACGGTTGAACCACAGGTATATGATTTGCCTTTTTAATCTATAAAATCTAAAAAACACTTAAATATCTTTGCAAAATAAACTTTTATGTTTATTTTTGCATTGTACTATAAAGGGTAAAAGCAATGGAAAGAGACTTGTTTATAGAACTGTTGGAAGATGGTGAAAAGGTCAGCCTTTATTCGCCGCATTTTGACGGAGAGGAATATACGGAGTTTGAAAAATTCCTTTTGGAATACAAGGACAAATATCCTGATGACGTTCGGCAATTGGTTTATCGGCTTGACATCATTAAACGTGATGGAGCGGAAGACAGTCATTTCCGCTATGAAGGAACGCGCCGCGACCGTGTAATGGCTTTGCCATCGCATCTTGAAACAACATCGTTGCGCCTTTATTTGCTAAATATTAAGGCAAAAATCTTGATTCTTGGAAACGGCGGTCTGAAAAGCACTGCGACATACCAACAAGATGCTCATTTGCACAAATGCGTTCAGACACTTCAAAAGATTGATATTCAGATGAAGCAAATGGAGAAACAAAAAGTCATTACTGTAAAAGGCACAAAATTGTTTGGAACACTTACATTTACAATTGACGATTAAAACCCAAAAAATATGAAAACAAATCCAATTCTCGACGAGATTCGTCAAACCATTCCGCCTGAAATGAAATTGCGGATGGAAATTTCGGTAGCGATTGCCAACCGAATCTACGACATCCTACACGAAAAAGGTTTGTCGCAAAAAGATTTTGCGCGTATGATGGGCAAAACTGAAACAGAAGTTAGTCGTTGGTTGTCAGGCACTCACAATATGACTATGGCTACAATCTGCAAAATTTCATCGGTTTTAGGCGAAGATATTATTTGCGTGAAACCAAGAGTAAAAGTTAAAATTCCGGAAAGGCGGATTTCATAGGTAAGCAAAGAGAAACAATGCCTTTATTGCCGCGTTTTTATAACACCGCTTTCAACTCTGCTGTCCCGGTGATTACGGCTTTGGAGTTTTGCGGCTTTCTGGTCTCGAAGTCGAGGTTTAGAAAAAGGTGTTTTGAAAGTTTGTACGATGAGGTTATGTTTATAACAAAATTTCCACCCGCGTTTAGACCTTCCGAAATTTGATACATAACCGACTGATTTATATTGTTTTTGATCCTGTTAAAAACGTATTTGGCGCAAAACATAAAACTCCCTTTTTCTTCTTTTTCGTAATTCAATGCGGCAGAAAAAAAGTTTTGAAAGGCTTTTTCTCCGCTGAAAATTTTTGTCTTAAAAGTATAATCCGCCGAGGGAGTCAAACCGTTTTCAAATTCTTTTTTTATTGTGCTTTGATGTTCGTGTGATAAGAGACGGTAATTTTTTTCGGTGAAAAACTCAGAAAAATATCCGCTGATTTTTTTTGTATATTGCTGTTTTAAAGTTGTTTTGCCGATTTTTTTCTCCAAAAACAGCGACGGAGAATTCGTGAAAAATTCTTCGTTTCCGTATATAGTCCGCATATTGTTTTCTGAGGAAAAAGTGTTGAAGCCGGTCCATAAATCATTAAATAAAAATATTTTTGAGGAAAAATTTTGTGAGAAGTTTTTGTTGAAACTTTTTTCAATGACGGCTTTTATGTTATAAGAAAACATTAATCTTGATAATAAAAAGGATATTTTTTTATTGGTTTGCTTTCCCGAAAAACTCGTTGAAAAATCTATTTTGTGATTTGTAGTATTAACAAACTTTCCTGTATGTATAAAATATTTTACATAATCAGCGTCTGTTTTGTAATATGATTTTTCAAACTCGTTTATATCTTCTTTGCCGTCGCCGTTGTAATCCTGCCAAGTGAAATAACCATTTCCGGGAGTAGTTTTTAGAAATTTGTACGCTAATTCTTCTGCTTGACCCGAATGAGAATTATAGTTTGTGCTAATTGTTAACTGCTTATTAAACAAATAGATAAAACTTTCTATATCCGACGAAGAAGTTTGGTAATCACCGCTTGTAGTTTTAAAAATTTCTAACATTTTCAGCCGGTAAAAATCTTTTTTCTCTGACAAAAAATCAAAGGTCAAAAACCTTGAAAAAACGCCGTCGGAGGTTTTTCTGTCGGTTGCGGAGAGTTTTGCGCCGCCGCTTTCAAAATTTCTTTTTACAAAAACGCTGAAATCTCTGTAATCTTTTTTTGTAAATCCTAATCCTAAGTCAAATTTTTTGATATGAAACACCGACGAAAAGTCCCCGTGAAAATATTCTCGCACGGTGTCAAATCTTGTATTTTCATAATATTCTACTTTTAACGAAGTCGTATTTTTTTGCCCTGAATAATTTGTGTTAAAAATATTTCCGCAACCTTTCATAAAGTTTTTTATATCAGAAAATATAAGTTTGTAGTTTGTCTTTAATTTTTCTGAACCATAACCAAATTTAAGTCCGTAAAACATTTCGGCGGAATTTTTTTCGTAATTTTCTATCTTCCAGACTTCTGAAAAATCCGTGTCTTTGTATTCGCTTTCGGAAGAGAATTTGTCGCTGAAATAGTCTGCAAAAACCGCCAAAGAAAGGTTTTGGTCTTTTTGTTTTAAAAAATCGCGGCTGATTTCGAGTTTTTCGGCGAGGGAATTTTCGGCGGCGTTTTCCAAGCGGTTTTCGGTTTGTTTTGACAAAACGGTTTCGGTCTTTACGTTGAGTTTTTTTTCGGGCGATTGGTTAATGGAAAAAAATAAAAAATCTTTTTTTTGCGGTTTGTTTTTCAGGGTGTCGGCTATGTTTTTTACGCCGTCAAACTCCGAAACGTAACCGATATTAAAAGCCGTGTTTCCGCTTTTCAGCCCCGCAGCGGCGTAGAGAAAATAATTGTCAAACGAAGTTTCGGCGTATTCAAATTCCGCCGTAATTTTGCTTTGTTTGCTGATAATGTGCTTGTTAGCAAAAACCACCGACCCCGAATTATAGTCTATCGTGTAATCTTCTTCGGCGGTTAAAAGCCTGTTGTCAAGAAAAATTTTTTCCGTTCCCGTCAAAATGATTACCGAGTTGAGACTGTCTTTTGGTTTTAAGTAATACGGACCTTGCGAGTTGTCAAAACCGTAAAACTCTATTCTCAGAAATTTGCCTTTTGTTTCGGAAAAACTGCTTTCAAAAGTAAGTGTGTCGTGATTTTTAGGCGTGGAGTTAACGGAAAAGAAATTAAGTCCGCGTATTTTTTTTGAAAAATTCAATATTTTAGAATCCTCTTTTTTAACAACGATGTCGCCAGCAAAAAGTGCCGTTGAATCCTTTGAAACACCAATTTTAAAATTGTTCAATTCCGAAATTTGGTCTGTTGCGCCCAAATCGTCAACAGGCATATCAAAGTTTTGAACCTCCGCCTCAATTTTTACTCCGCTTTCGGTGATATTTGAAACGCGGAAATCGGAAACCGTGTTTTGAGAAAAATTTTTGTTGTTGCCGCCTGTTGCCGATTGAGAAATGTAACCGTCGCCCAAAATTTCAGCAGAAGTTTTTTCTTCTTGGATTTTGGTCTCAGGCGCAATTCCTAAAAGTTGTTTTTGCGGTTCGGAAACTTCCAAGCGGATATGAATTTCGGTGGTATCGTGTAAGAAATAATCTTTTTTCAAAAACTCCTGCGAAAGGCTCACAAACGGCAAAAACAACAAAATTAGCAGTGCCGGAATTTTTACCGGCATCATATTTCGTTATAAAACGTGTCTCTTTCTATCGGTGTAAGTCCGGCGGATTTTATCAGGTTTTCCAACTCTTCAACCGTCATTACTGTTTTGCCTTCAACGCCCGCCATGGAATAAATTTTAGTGGAATCGTTTACCGTGCCGTCAATGTCGTCGGCACCGTATTGAAGTGCAAGTTTTGTCATTTCTTGTCCTGACATTACCCAATAGGCTTTTATGTGAGGAAAATTGTCAAGAAAAATCCTCGATACGGCGTAGTTTTTAAGGTCTTCGGTCAGCGGCACTTCGCCGACTTTTGACATAGAATTGTTTTCTTTGCGGTATTTCAGCGGGATAAAAGCCGAAAAGCCGTGGGTTTTGTCTTGTAAATCCCTGAGCCTGAGAAGGTGGTCGATACGGTTTTCGTAACTTTCTTTATGGCCGTAAAGCATTGTGGCATTGCTCGGTATGCCGAGAGAATGTGCCGTTTCGTGAATTTTTAGCCAAACTTCGGATTTGGTTTTTTCAGGACAGATTTCTTGACGTAAGGTTTCGTCAAAAATTTCCGCACCGCCGCCCGGAATACATTCCAAACCATTCATTTTTAACTTTTTAAGACCGTCATAAAGACTGAGTCCGGCTTTGTTGATCATGTATTCTATTTCAACGGCAGTAAAAGCCTTTACAACAATTCCGGGAATTATTTTTTTGACCTCGCGCATAAGACGGCAATAATATTCAATGTCTCTTTCGGGGTGAACGCCGCCGACGATATGCACTTCTGTTGCCCGCGAATTTTTATAAACACTTACACGTCTTAAAATCTCTTCAAACGGCAATTCCCACGCTTTGGAATCTCCTTTCGGCTTTTTGTACGAACAGAATTTACAGTTGTTGATACAGACGTTAGTCGGCTCGATGTGAAAATTTCTGTTGTAAAAAACTTTTGTTCCGCTTTTGCGTTTTTTGATTTCAAAGGCTAACATTCCAAGCAGCGAGAGCGGAGCCTCTTTGTACAAAAGAACACCTTCGTCGAAGTTAATTCTCTGATTGTCAAGAATTTTAAGTGCAATATCTTTGAGTCTGACATCGAGGTCAGATTTTTTGATTATATCCTCTTGAAACATTTTTTATATTTTTTGTGCAAAATTATATTTTTTGAGTGTTTCAGACAAAATTATTTTTAAATTTGCAGCATAATAAAATTTAACACAATAGATAAAATTATGAAAAAAATATTTGCATTAATACTTTTATTGGCATTGGGTTTTGATACTTTTTCGCAAAACTACTACGAGGAGGCAACGGCTTGTTTTAATGCGGGAAATTATTCCGGAGCGGTTGAAAATTACGAAAAATTTTTATCTGAGTTGACTGAAAATGACGAGGGTGAAACTTTTGACTATGCTAAAATTCTCGTTTTAGAAAGTGATGCTTACCTTCAACTCGGAAACTATAAAAAAGCCGCCGAGATTTGTTTAAAATCGGAAGACATTATGAAAAAATGCGGCGAAGAAAAGTCGGATTTTTATTTGAAAAGCCTTCTTAACGCAGCGCAGTCTTATGCCGCAACTCAGGATTTGCAAAAAGCCGCAACTTTTTTCACAGAATCGTTGCCCTTGATTGAAAAATTCAGCGGTAAAGAAAAACTTTACGCCGATATATGCAAAAACATTGGTTATTTGTATTTCAACGTTGAAGACTATGAGGGTGCTGTTTTGTATTTAGAAAAAGCCAAAGATATTTATTCCAACACTTCGCATTATGATTACGACGGTTATGCCGACTGCGTAGAAAATTTGGCGACTGCGTATTTCAGGCTCGGCGACGAACAAAACACCTTGAAATACACTTTGGATTATCTCGAAATTGCCAAAAACAAACACGGCGAACGCTCTCCCGAATATCTTAACGCCGTTATGAATTGCGGTGTCGGCTATCTCAATGAGGGAAATTATCAAAAAGCCGAAGAATTGTTGATTGCGGCTGAGGAAGGTTTTAAGGAGGTTTACGGCACTCAACATACGGGATATATAAGGGCTGTCTACGACCTTTCGCAAATATATTTTGCAACCGAGGATTATTATAACAGCATTGCTTACGCTAAAATTTACGAGTCTGTTGTTGAAAGCAAAGAGGGTACAAATTCTGTTGAATATGCTAAGGCTGCGGCGTTTCTCTCGTCTGCATATTGTGAAATTTTTGACTGGGGCAACACCGTAACTTACGGACTTAAAGCGGAAAAAATTCTCGAAAAGTCAAAAGATAAAGATGAGGGTTATTACTATTTAGTTGTAGCCTCTTTGAGCACTGCTTACAATAATCTTAACGACCCTAAAAAAACGCTTGAATACAATACCAAACTTGTCGGCTTTTTGGAAAGCGGTTCTCATTCCGACCCGAAACAATATGTAAAACAGATTAAAAACCTTGCAATCAAATATAGTAACTCTGCTAACTTCGACAAGGCTTTGGACTGTTTTGACAAGGCGTTGGAAATCAGCGGCAAAGTTTACGGCGAAAACCATCCCGAATATATCAACATTTTGACGGATATTTCAAGAACTTATCTTTTAACACACAACTTGGATAAGGCAAAATCTTACGCTTTTAAGTCGTACAAACTTTGCAACGCTAATGCCGCTAACAAAAACACTTACACTCAGGCTAACGTTTTGAACACTCTGGCGGAAATCTGTCTTGAACTCGGAACTTACAGCGACGCTTTGAATTACAGTTTGAAAGCCGTTCCCGTTTTGGAAAAGACTGTCGGACAGTCGTCAGTAAAATATTTAAAAGCCTTAACGACCGCAGGTCGCGCTTACAAAAACCTTGATTCAGCCGCAAAAGCCGAAGAATATTATTTGAAGGCTTATACCTCGGCAAAGAATTTTTCTTCTGACAAACTTTTTATCGCAAACATAACTAACTATTTGGCGGAGGTTTATTTTTCGCAGCGTGATTATCAAACGGCTTTTAAGTATTTTTACGAGGCGTACACAATTTACGAAGGCGAACTTAAAAACAAGTTTTCGTTTATGACCGCCGTTGAAAGGGAAAATTACTGGAAATTTTTCAGCGTGGTTTTTGACAACCTTTTAGCAGTGGCGTTAACGGTTCAAAACGGTGAGGCGCTTTCGGGTGCGTACAATTCGCTTTTGATTTCAAAAGGTCTTCTTCTTGCCTCCGAGTTGCAGTTAACGAACCTTATCTTGAACTCCGGCGACAAAGCCCTTATCTCAAAATTCAACACGTTGAAGGATTTGCACAGAAAGATTTCTTCGCTTTCAAATCAAGACGTTGTAAAAAGGGACAGTCTGACTGTTTTGGCGCGTCAATACGAAGCCGACCTTGTAAACGAGTCTTCACAATACGGCGACATTATCAATTATATCAAAGTTGACGTTAATCAAGTGCGTGAGGCTTTGGGCGAAAATGACGTGGCAGTGGAGTTTTTCTATACGGGCAAAACTTTCGGCGCACTCGTTATGAAAAAATCGTTTTCTTCGCCCGAACTTGTAATCTTAAATTATACCGATTATGAAAATCCTTACACCACAACGGATATGTATACCGATATATGGAAACCGTTGGAGAAATATTTTTCCGCTGACGGCAAAATTTATTTTTCACCGGCAGGACGGCTTCATACCTTGGCAATAGAATATGCACCTATTGACAAAAAAAATATTATTTCAGACAAATATAAGTTTTTCAGAATTTCGTCAACAAGAAACCTCGTCTTGAAACGCGGGGCTTCGGACAATATTTCAGCGGTACTTTTCGGCGGTGTTGCCTACGATGTTGACCTTGAAAAAATGGAAGAAGAGAGTCAGAAATATGCTTCTATGGAAAGAGCAGTAAAAAAATCGGCGGGTGCGGAACTTTTCTCCGGCGGCGTTAATGCTATTTATCTTAAAGGTACTTTAAAAGAGGTCAACAACATAAAAGCCTTTATGGATTCTTCTAAGGTGCAATCTGAAATTCATACCGGCACAGAGGCTACGGAAGAATGTTTCAAAAGTCTTTCGGGAAAGGGTTTTACGATTATCCACATAGCGACCCACGGTTTTTATCTTGAAAATTCGGATTTGAATGATAACAGTCTTTTGTATTCGGGACTTTTGATGGCGGGCTGCAACAACACCGAAACACCTGAGGGCGTTGACGACGGTATTCTTACGGCTCAGGAAATTTCTTTTATGGATTTGCGCAAAACTGATTTGGTGGTGCTTTCGGCTTGCGAAACGGGTCTTGGAAAAGTATCTTCGGAAGGCGTTTTCGGACTTCAAAGGGGCTTTAAGAAGACGGGCGTTAACACGATTATTATGTCGCTTTGGCCTGTTAACGACTATGCAACGCAACTTCTTATGACCGGCTTTTACAAAAACCTTGCTGGCGGAATGTCAAAGCACGACGCTTTTATCGCCTCTCAGAAAAACCTGCGCGGCGTAAAGGACGTAACGCACAAACATTGGGCAGCATTTATTATGCTTGACGGAGACAAATAAACCCCGTTTTTTATCGGATTTGTTGCAAATCATTTTATTTGTCGCCGAATTATTTTTTGCAGGGGTTTATATGTTGCAACCTATTTTTGCAGGTGTTTATTTGTTGCCGAGCGACAAAACACCGCCTGCCTAACGTCTGC
>JAEEXW010000074.1 GCA_016287995.1 Bacteroidales bacterium | reverse complement strand
CGAGGTGATGAAAAAATTGGTAAACTTTCTGTAAATACTTATAAGAAAAAGACTTACAAAGTAGTTTTAGTAAGTGTAAACGAAGCAAAACTGCCAAATACTTCCGAATTAGAAAAGTATTTGAATGAAGTTTACAAGCAAAGCGTTGTAAATTTTGAAATTTCAACAGACGAACTTTCGCTCAACGACTTAACCTCGTTTTCTCACGGTGGCAGCGGCATCCTCACCGTCTACAACGACGACCAGAAGAAAGTCTTACAAGCCTATGACCCGCAAATGCAAGACGGCGTATATTATTTGTTTTTCGTTGATAACGTTACTGACAAAAAAGATGGTAACGGAACAATGGTAGCCGGTTATATGCCGTGCGGTTACAACTGCGGATTTATTTACGACGGCGGCAGCGCGCATACCATCGCCCACGAGTTAGGACACGGAATAGCAGGTTTGGAGCACGTGTTTGAGGACTCAAACAATTCTGGTAAGACTAAGAATTTGATGGATTATGCTGATGGCACACAACTTTGGCATTTTCAGTGGGATGCAATTCAAGATCCGAGTAGGGTTTGGATGAAATGGAATAAGGAGGAGAGCGAGGGAGAAAGTTATTTTTTGAATAGTATATTTTACGCCGCATTACATTCCGATGAATCCATAAAATTTTATGATAATGATATTATTTATTCGACTCAAAATTCATCAGATACAATAGTTTTTGGAGGAATTAATGATAAGATAAATGATAATATTATAGGTAAAATTGCTGATTTAAATTGTAATATAGATACTATATTTGAGAATAATATAAATATTAGCAGAATAAAACTTATTAACACAAAAAAAGACTTCAATGATAGTCAAAATACATTTACAGCAGAATTTAAATATGATTTTTCTAAAATTAAATGGGTTCTTTATTCAGATAATAAAATTGTAAAACAGCAGTTAAATAATTTTACACTATCAGATGTAGAAGCCGGCATTTATCGGTTAAGATTAATTTTGTCAGAAGGTGGAGTAACATTATACATCAAATATAATGATGAAGAAGGTAAGACAAAAATGACATCATTGCAATTAGATTCTACTTTTGACCATTCTTTTTCGTTGATCATTTTTAAAAATAAAATTGTAAATATTCAACCCTATAATGTTGAAAATTATTATAAAAACTTCGGATTTGATGATGCCAAAAATGTAGAAAATCAAAAAGCAGGTATATATGATAAAATTCTAATGTATGATACTGAATATTATATACCATGGCTTTTTGTTGATGATATTAACATTGCCGATTTGAAATTAAGTTTAAGCGATTCACAAAAATTAATCTTGGATAAAAGATTAAAAAACAAATTATACATACAAGTTCAATGTTCTTCGTGTAAAATCAATGGAGCATTTCAAAGCAGCGATATTCAATTAACTGAAATTAATAAGCCTGTAAATATTAGTTTTGATCAAGAAACTGATGATACTTTGAATGTTTATTTGGTAACGAAATCACAAAAAGAAATATCAGGAAAATTAGCAATGATATGTAAAAAAGAAAAAATATGTGGTCGTATTAAATTAATAATAGTAGTAGATGTTGATAATAATGTTCCGAATATTGATGCGATTAAGGCATTAAATCTTCTCAATGAATATTACAAGCAGGCAAATATTCATTTTGAGGCTGCAACCAATTTACTTGACACTATTCATCTAAAAGATTCTGTAATTTTAAATTGCTCTTCTGCACAGAAATACTACAAGAGTTTTGACCCCGAGACATATCATCTATTTATATGCAATCAAAATAACGGCAACAACAACGGAGCAGGCTTACCGCCTTCAAAAAATAGAAATTATGGAATTGCTTATGTTAATTTTAGCGACAACTATGTTACTTTGGTACATGAAATCGGACATTGTTTGGGCTTGCCTCATACATTTGAAAGTAAAGATACAAATCAAATGAACTATATGGAATCTGTAAAAATAAAAAAATATTCTACTAAAAATATTATGGATTATTTTGAAAATGAAGATAATAGAAAATATTTATTTAAAAACCAAATGATGTTTATTTACAATAAAAAAGACAAATGAAGATTATATTACTAATATTATTGTTTCATATCAGTCTTAAAGTTTTTTCGCAGAATTCATGCGAAAAAACTATGCTTACCCCAAATGAAGTA
Organism: Bacteroidales bacterium; assembly: GCA_016287995.1. Classification (GTDB taxonomy): domain Bacteria; phylum Bacteroidota; class Bacteroidia; order Bacteroidales; family UBA3824; genus UBA3824. The sequence goes on along the minus strand of JAEEXW010000074.1, from coordinate 7,940 downwards.
CAAAAAAAAATTGATTCAATAGTTTGCCATGATAGGCAAACTTTATTGAATTTTCGCAAAATAGATTTTGTAAAACAATATATTTATAATCGTCCTATGTGCAATTATTTTGACAAATGTTATTATAATTGTCTCTTTGAATATAATAAGTGTGGAATTGACTTCCGAGTTGCAAGTTATTATGATAGTCAAATGCGGAATCGTATCTTACAACTATTGCGAAACGATTTTATGGAAGGCGAATTAGATTCTTTGATTAAAAAAGAATTGTCTCAAATTACATTTATTCCTAAGTCGTCAAAATGCATTGATACATTGTCGCAAATCTATAAAAAAGAGAAACAACTATTTTACGAAAACAAAAAAGATTCCCTCATTTCAGAGTATAAAGATAAATATCATTTTGATTTATACGTAATTATAAAAGCGTGTAAATTTGTGTATGATGAAGAAATTGAAATGGAATTGTTAAAATTATATCATTCCCAAATCAATTGGGGAAATGTATCTGGTGTTTCTCAAAATGTAGGGGACATATCTGCCTATGCAAATATAAAAGAAATAATTAAAGTCGTTTTAGCGGCGCACGGGAAAACTGAATATTTAAATGGGTGGAAATATGACCCAATAAAGGACGAAAATTGGAAGTTTGATAAAACCGATACACTTGATGATTTATATACACAACGAATGGCAAAAAATATAAAATATTTGGCGTTAGTTCATACTGATGAATCTTATTATGAATTATCAAAATATTTGTTATCACCTCGATTTATATATTCTGAAGAGATGGAAGAAACTAATGATGATTCTAATCATAACTACAATTATCATATCAAATGTTTTGCCTTTTTAAATATTGTTTATAATGTAACTAACGTTGATTTGTATAAGTCTCTACGTTTTTTATGGTATTATGAGCAATATAATAAATTTCAGAATATACGTGATAATCTTACTGATGAGTTTTGTAGAAAAGTGTATGACTGGATGCAAGAAAATTGCGGAAATTATCAATTGTGGTACGAGTGGTAATTTTATTTTTACATTATGAGTTAAATTTGCTGTACGAAAAAAATGAAATTATTGTTTCTGATTCTGATATTACTGCTTTCTGTTTCGTTGAAAGCGCAAAATATAGAAAATATTGTTAAAACCAAACCTGTAACAACTACGGGAGGTTTGAATTTGAATATGCAGGAAGATATAATACATGATTCCACAAATAATAGTTATTATCTTACTGGTAATCTGAGTTCTTGTTTTTGGGGTGTTTTCAATGTGCCAGTTTCGTTTGCTTATACAAACAACAATTTTACAAAAAATATGGCACTGCCTTTCAACCGTTTTTCATTGAATCCAAGTTACAAGGATTTTACTTTGTATGCAGGTTATAACTCTATGATTTTTAGCGATTACACTATGAACGGGCACGATTTTTTGGGCGGCGGAATGTCTTATCATCCTTCGCACGGCTGGAATGTGGAAGGTTTTTCAGGGCGGTTAAAAAAAGCGGTAAAACCCGATTCTACAACCACAGATGCCGGATATGCCAGTTTTGGCGGAGGAATGAAAATAGGCTACAAATCAGACCAATATAGTATTTTTGCAAATTTTATTGAAATAAAAGACAAAGAAAAATCCGTTGATTTTACCGGATTTGAAAATCAATGCGTTGCCCCTGAAAATAATTTTGCAGCAAGCATCAAGACTGAATTTCAAATTAAAGAAAATTTGAGTTTCACCGGAGAATATGCTTTCAGTAAAATGGCAGAAAGCAATGATGTTTTTTTGTATAAGGCTTTTGAATGTGCAATGGCTTATAATTCGGAAGCCGGTTCATTAGGATTAAGTTACCGTCGTTTGCCGCCTAATTATCGAACTCTCGGCGGATATTACTTCAATGAGGACGAAGAACTTTTGACCGTTAATTTTTCCGTTGATAAAATACCAAAGACAAATATTTCCGGAGATGCCGGTATTAGACATGATAATATTGAAAATCAAAATGTTACAACTGATAAGAATGTTGCATTTTCTTTTTCTATTGATTCTGAAATAACCAGTAGTCTTAAACTTAACTTGTTATTAAACAACGACCAAAGTTATGTAAATTTAAAAGATAATTATCAGCAACTTGTTAAAACCTCTGATTTTGAAGATTTTGACACTTGCAAATATTCAAGGATAAATACGACCTTAAATTTTGGGGCAAATTATCAACTGCCAGAAAAGAAGACTGTCAGCCAAAATCTTTATTCTTCGCTGTTGTATCAAAAAACAAGCGGAAGTCAACACTATGATACTTTATTTTCCAATGCGAAAATTTTTAACGCCAATTTAGGATATTCGTCAACTTTTTCCGGCGCAAAAATAACTCTGGCAACGAATCTGGGATTTAACAAAACTACGGGTATTGTATATAATTCTGAAATAAAAACAATTACGCTGAATGTAGGGAAAAAAATCGCAGAAAAGTTTGTATTATCATTTGTTTACACTTTTGCTGAGACAAAAAACGAAACTCTAAGAACTGATATTCAAAACGTTAAGTTGAATATGCTCTGGACTTTGCTTCATAGGCATAGTATTTCATTTTCAACATGTTACATAAGAAATCCGTCTTCCGACAACAAATATACGTTGAATTTAAGTTATGTTTACAATTTTAGTATTTGGGCAAATGAAAAAAACAGTAAAAATAAGGAAAGTTAGTTTTATAATTTTATGTTTTATGCTGACAATGTTTTCTGATTTTGCATTGTGTCAGAATCAAGAGAACATCAAAATTATAGCAAATCCGTCTCAAAAAAGCATTCGTCTGCGATGGATTCCTACGAATTATTCAGCATGGAAATTTTCTTTGAACAGCGGTTACAAACTCGAAAGAATTACTGTTTTGAAGAACGGCATACAAGTTTTACCCGTAAAACCCAAAATTATCGGTACAACGCCGTTTAAAATTTCAAGTGAAAAGGATTTTGAAAAATATTCTTCTCAAAAATATCCGTTGATTGCCGCAGAATGTATTTTCGATTCGGATGAAGAATCGGCAACGCAGATTACTCCGCAGGGGATTTTCAAAAAATATAATTCTGATATGATGAAGTTTTCCGTTTTGCTTTTTTGTTGCGATATGGATACTTTAACAGCCGGACTTTCTGGTCTTTATTATGAGGATTTTGACGTACGTAAAAATGAAAAGTACGTTTACAGGATAACTTTTTTTCAACAGGATTCGCTTTTTAACGATACTGCGTACGCTTTTTGTGGTTTAAGCGGGTACACAGACCAAAAGCCATGTGAAAAGCCGGAAGCGTATTTTGACGGAAAGTCTGCTGTAATTTATTTGAATACAATAGGTAATAAAGATTTTAATTGTTTTTTTGTAGAACGCTCCAACGACGGCGGCGACAGTTACCAACGGTTGAATTCTGAAACTCCGGTTGTAAAAAATTATTATTCTGAAAAATATTCGGAAGTCGTTTTCAGGGATACTTCCTTGGTTGAAAATCAAAAATATCTGTACCGTATTATTGGCGTTGATTCTTTCGCAGAAGAAAGTCTGCCGTCGGAGTCGGTTGAAATTCAAGCAGTGGCAAAAATAAACGGATATGCGGATTTTACTGCATGTTATCCCGTTGATAATAATTCTGTAGTATTGGAATGGCAGTTTTCTGAAAAAGACAAAAAACTGATTTCCGGGTTCAAAATTTACCGTTCTTCAAGTCCTGACAGTGTAAAGGATTTGATATATAGCGGTTTAGGAGAAAAATTTGTTGACAAAAATCCATTTCCCGACAATTATTATTATATTTCGGTTTTTAACGGATATGAAGAAAAACTAAATCCGTTTCCTTCGTATGCAATGTTAATTGATTCCATACCTCCGGCAAAACCCGACAAACCGCACGGATTTTGCGACAGTCTCGGACGAGTTTTTTTATCATGGGAAAATACTGACATAGATGTCAAAGGATTCAGACTTTTTTATGCAGAAAATCTTATGCATGAGTTTGTTCCTTGTCTGCCATCAATGCTGAAAGACACTTTTTATGTTGACACAATAAGTTTAAAAACTCTGTCAAAATCAGTATATTACCGGCTTGTTGCGGTTGACGGTCGCGATAATCAGAGTGTTTTTTCAGACATACTTGAAGTCAAACGTTTTGATACAGTACCGCCGCCCGTAATCAGAAATTTTGATATTGTTCAATCAAACGGCAAACTGAAACTTATATGGCAAAAGTCAAGTGCGGATGATGTTGTAAAGTATATTGTTTTCAAGAAGTCTTCTTCCGACAATGATTATCGGGTTGTTGCTGAAACAGGTTATAATACAACGTGTTATAAGGATAAAGATACAATTAACGGCGAATGCGTTTATGGAATTGTTGCGGTTGACGGCTTCGGCAACAAATCGGATATTTATCCAAGAATTTTTAAAGAAAATTATACGGAGAAACAAGAGTCTGTTGATTTGAAAATTAAGAAAAACGCTGATGTTATACGGCTTTTGTGGGCGGAAAAGTCGGGGAAAAATATCAAATCGGTGATTGTTTATCGCAGTGTAAACGGTTCGCCGCTTAGAACTTATAAATATGTCAAAGGAAATGTTTTTGAAGAAAAAATATCCGTTGGCGAAAGTCTAACTTATTGTGTAAAAATAATTTATACAGACGATATGCAATCTTTGCTTTCAAACGAAGTATATATTGAAAATTGATTTTTGAGTAAACAGCGATGAGATATTTATTTACGTTATTATTTAGTATATTTTTTTTACCGGTTTTTTCACAGGTTTTTCCTGTGAATTTGTTTCTAACGGGTACAGGGCGTTACCCATTGAAACTGTCCGAACTTGTCAATTCAGTGCCTTCGACATTTACTTTGACATTGACAGTCAGTGATATAACGATTTTGAATATGCCGATAAAATTTGTGATGACAATCACTAACGGCAACAAGAAATTTACGACCATACTTCAAAACATTCAGTCTTTGAACATTTCCGGCGGCGAGACAAAAATATTGCCTGTCAGCGACTTGTCGCAGTATTTCAATCAAAACAACATCAATTTCAACGGTTATAATTACCGTCAGGCGGGACAGTTGCCCGAAGGCAGCAACAAACTGCAAATTTATGCCGTTAATGCCTTGACGGGAATCAGAGTTTCCAACGTTGCGAGTTTGAATATGTTTGCAACACTTGCCGCCGCTCCGAAACTGAAATTTCCTGAAAACAACGCCGCATACGAAAACCCGAATGCAAATCCTGTTATTACTTTTCAGTGGAAACAGCCGTCGTTTTCGTATGCCACAGTTACGAAATACAAATTTCAACTGTTTGAAATCCAAACAGAAAACGTTAGTCTGCAAACGGTTGCAGAGTCTACAATACCTTTTTTTGAAGATTCAGTTACAAACATTTGCTTTTATAATTTCAATACGAATTTTGTAAATATGAAAATTGGCAAGAAATACGCTTGGCGGATTATAGCACGGGACGAAAGCGGTTTTCAAAAGTTTAAAAACAACGGCAAGTCTGATATTTATACCTTTAAATACAAAAATCTTCCTGTTGATGTAACGGGATTAAAATCAAGCGTGTATAAAAACGAAGTAACATTTTTGTGGAACGCCGACGAAGGACAGACAAGTTACGAATACCAACTTTATGATTATCAGACAGAAAGAACGACTTCTGGCGAGTTCAAAGAAAACCGTCATACTTTTGAGACCGTAAGACTTGATTACCGCATAAAATTCAGAGTTAGAGCAATTTGCTATAACGACAGAAGCCGTAAATCAGATTGGAGCGGCTGGTGTGAGGCATACGTTCCAAAACCAGTGGAAAGGGATTCAAATTTTGTATGCGGGAAAATATTTCCTGACCGTGAAATTAGTAACTTGGAGTTGAAGACGGCTTTCCAATCCGGCGAAATACTTGAAAGTAAAAACGGCGATACCCGTTATGAAATGATAGGAGTCAGCGAAAACTTTAATGGCACACTCGAAGGACAGTTTTACATAATCCTTGATTATTTAGGCGGAGCAAAAGTGCTTTGTGATTTTTGGAATACAAAAATCAATACTGATAATGTGATTATAGAAACTAATTACAAATCGCATAAACTTCCCGGTTATGTTGTCAAGCCGGAAGAAGTTAAAGAATACGTCAAAAATATCTGGCTTGATGCTAATAATGTTTCTACAAGTACAAAAATCCAAGATACTATTGTAATTCCGGAAAAGTTTGATTACCTTTACGCCGACGAAAACCGTGATTTGATAGCCGTAAATATTGATGAAAACGGAGATTTTACAGAAACTAAACTCGATATATATAAATCTGTAAATCAATGTATTATCATAGACGGCAAAGGAGATTCGGTTGTAATCAGCAAAAACGGACAAGTTATGGGCATAAAAGAATACAAAGCCACAGGCGGCAACAAAGCGTTGCTAAAAGAATACCACCGCAAAAGCGACAGTCTTGCGCAGTGGCAAATTAATTTTTTGCCCAGCCAAAAGCAGGATTACGCCTTTGATTACCTCGGCAGTGGCGACCACGGCATTTTTGCCACCGATGAATACTATTCAAAATCAGGCAATTATGATTTTAGATACAAATCAATTGAAAGCGGGAAAACCGACAAAGTAATTGTTGATTTTGGCAGTTATCCTGAAAAAGATTCCGTAGTTTTCAAAGACAAATATGGCGTAAAACTCAAATTATTAACAGGTAACATCTTGAATTTCACGGGCGTAAACAAAGCCGATACAAATTATATTTACGCATACCGTGGCGATGAAAAAATCGGCAAACTTTCTGTAAATACTTATAAGAAAAAGACTTACAAAGTAGTTTTAGTAAGTGTAAACGAAGCAAAACTGCCAAATACTTCCGAATTAGAAAAGTATTTGAATGAAGTTTACAAACAGGCGGCAGTTAGTTTTGAGGTCGAAACGGATGAGTTGAATATTGAAAATTTGTTTCCGTTTTTGCACGGCGATAAAAGGCGTTTTTCGGGTTACAATGATGACCAAAAACGAGTTTTATCGGCGTACGATTCTCGAATAAAACCGGATATTAATTACTTGTTTTTTATTCCTGACGGTGCGGAAACTAACGGCGTAGCAGGTTATAATCCATTGGGTTACAACTTTGGTTTTATATATTTTGGAGCAGGACACCGTACTATTGCGCATGAACTTGCACACGGAATCGCATCGTTAGAGCACCCGTTCCAAGACGATATACAAGCCAAAGGAAAAACCGACAACCTGTTGGATTACAACAATGGAGTTGTGTTGTGGCATTTTCAGTGGGATAATTTGCAAAATCCACCAAACAGAATTTTCAAATGGAATTTTGAGGAAGAGGAGGCTGAAGGTGTGGAAGGACTTAATCCTCTGATTAGTTTTAAAATAAGTGGTAAAATAACAGCCGAAAATAATTATTCAAACGGAGATTTATTTGCTACTCTTCATACAAATGATGAAATAATAATTGAACTAATATCACAAGATACAACAGTGAATATTAGACAATTAACATGGTATTTTGATAAAAACAAAATATCTACAATTGATTCTTCCAACAACAAAGTAAAAATTACATTAGATGAAAAAACAATTTCATTAAATGGTAATAAGTTGTCTATTAAAGACACTTTAAATAATGAAATTTCAAGACTAAAATTTCAGGCATATCTTCCGCCGTATGTGGAGTTATCTATTGATAAAAAAAATTTTAATGGCGAATTTTTATTTGATGATAGTTTTAGAAGAATAAACAATTGTTTGTACGATCCTACTAATTATTATAAAGATTACCATAGTTTTATTGTTGGTAAAAACGGCAAAAAAAATTATGTTCCTGTACTTGGTTTACAACAATCGCAAACTGCCACTCTTTTACTTAAAATAAAAGA
>JAEEXW010000073.1 GCA_016287995.1 Bacteroidales bacterium | reverse complement strand
TTTGAGGTGTCGAACCGGGACCCGAATTTGCCGCCTAATTTTTTGATTTGGTCTTTCAACGGCTTAGTATCACCTGTAAGCACAATCGCCTTGTCGGAATAATCCACGATTTGAAGGTCGGCATTGGTGATATTGGCGGGAACGGTGGCTGCTGAGGTGGAAGTTGGTTTGGTGTTTTTTGCGGATTTACGTCTTATATACCAATTAGGCTGTAATTGTCCGGGATATTCAGAACCTCTGCTGTGCCAACTTGTTTTGTCAACAACGCCATCTTTGTCGCATATACGGTAACAAGTTTTACCAAACGAAGAATAGAATGTTTTGAAAACAAGTTTGGCTTCTAATTCAAACACCTTGCTATCAAATACGTATTTATCATCTTTGATAAAACTATTGTGATTAGGTCGCTCGTAATATGCAATAACATCGCCATTTTGTGGATACTCGGTGGTATTGCATTTTATAAAACCGTCAGGTATGGGGTGTTGCCGTTCCCAACGATCGCAATACTTATCGTATTCCACCTCAAATTTAGGCAACGATTCTTCTAACTTCTGTTTTCGCTCAGCCTCTTTTCGTTTTAAATCTTCTTGCTCTTGACGGCGTTTCTCTTTGTATTCAGTCTCTAACTCGTCGAACCTTGCAAGTTTAGCCTTATATTCTGTTTCTGATAGACCGTAGACCTTTCGGATAAAAGTCTCGATTTGCTTTTCGTATATTCCTAAAATAACGATGTCGACACAATATAATGCAGGTTTAAAAAATGTTTCTTTGGTTGTTATGGTGTGAGCATAACCGAAAAATAAACCTTTGGTGGCGTCGTTAACCGTTTTTATAAACTCCTCTGCAATCTCTTTTGCCTTGTCGGGTACGTATGGTATCCAACCTTTATAAGATACTTTGCAAATTACTAAACGCAAAGATGTTACCGTACTATCTCTATAATAGTGATATGTTATGTCGTTTTCGCCTTTTTGCTTAACGTATGCTATTTTATCAACAATTGCACCAATACGTTTTTTCTTGTCGGTGTCGATTCCTACCCAACGGATACCGAGTGATTGATTTTGATTAACGGTAAGGCATTTGTAACCGCCAATGTATTCGTGTTTGAGTTCAGGACAAATACCGTGAACCGTTACCTGAGTTTTATATTTACACACCGGGTAACCTTCGGAGGTAAGATGGTCGATATTTTCAAGTGTCATACCCACTTTGTTAAGGTTTTCGATAACGCTGTATGGTATATTTTTGTCGGGTGCAAGGTTGTTGATATGCTTACTATCGTATGCAGAACTATCCAACATAAAATCCGACACCTCAGTATTGGCTTCGTTATCATCACCCAAAAGATTATGAACCATTCCCGACAACGGTGAACCACCGTTTTTGAGTGCTGCCAACTTGATAGCGTTTGACAAAAGTCTTGAAAGAGTTCCGCCGGGAATGTTAGCACGGTTTACAGTTAAAGGTTTCCAGTTGGCGTTATCGTCCAACGTGCGGCTGCCGATTATCTTGCTAACTTCCGAACTTTCAACCTCTAATTGCAACCCTGATTTTTCTAAATAATCAAGAATTTTTAAAAATTTATCATCAAGATTGCCCGCTGTTATGGTAATACTATAATTACGTCCCTTGTCGCAGCCTCTGCCGTTGTCGCTGATGTTAAGCCAAAAATCAGTGAGCATAAACTCTTTATAATTCTTGCTGACATTCGGCGTTGAAAAGTTTATTTCCTGAATATTGCCATAACTTGTAGTAACAAACATTTTGCAACCTGTCGAAAAATCAATCGTTTTGGTAAAAGACGGATAATCAAGTTTATGCGTTTCGTTTTTCAGATATTTTTTAGCGTCTGAAATCTTGACTTTTGAAAAACTTTTGGTTACAATTCCGTCCGTCGCGGTTTTCGGCAAAAGTATGCCTTTTTCCCTGCCGCCGTTTGAAAGCGTAAAGTTTACAAGTTTAACATTGAACGCTTTACAGTCCTCGTTTTCCATCAAATCTTCAACCTGTGGATATGCCGCCAAAATATTGCCTGTTACGATTCTGCGCATTTCACGGCTCTTGGTTGCGTCTTGAATTATTTGTTGCCAATTTTCCAAAACAGAGTTCTGAGGGTCGCCGTATGCTGAAATTGCGCCCAATTCTGCAAAACCGTTGTCCGACAAATTAAACTCAACGTATTTCACTGTTGAAGCAACCGCGAAACAGATTGTTATGTTGCTGAGCGTGTAACGGTTTTTTGCCTTGCCGATTTTTGCACCGAGACAAACCGCCCTCATATTATCAAAAACAAAACATTCTCTTCCTGCGTAAAAATGCTTGATGATGTGTTTTCGTGAGATTTTTTTGTTGCAATCAGCCTCTATTTTTATTAGTGTAGACTTGTGTTTCTTTTCTAATTCTGCAAGTTTTTCCGCCTTTTTCTCCGGCTTTAAATCCTTGTTTTGATTAATAGTGGTATATTTGACGGAATAATTTGCCGTTTCCTCTATTTCTTTGCCTTTTTTTATTGTCAGAGCGTTGTGTTCTAACTCGTCGGCAAGTTGCGCAGCGGTTTCCTGCGGGTCTTGTCCGCCGTGTTCCGTCTTGAAATTCTGCAACATTCCCTCAACCTCCGTCCGCGAAAACGGTTTTACAAGTACATCGCACTCATAATTTCCAATGTATGAAGCCTCCGCAAAAACAGAGTTTCCTTTCGATTTTTGCGCTGTAAAAATACTTTTTGAGCCGATTAAAGTTGCATTAAGCGGTATTTCGTTAACCTCCAAATCATATTCACCGCGTAGTTTTAAGTTTTCAACCAGACTGTTGTAACTCTCATAAACAGAGTTATAAAAATCCTCTTGGTCGGCACATTTGAGCATTGCCACACGTCCCGAAACCTTTTTAGCCGCGCCATCCACTTTTTCGGTCTCCTTCATTTTTCCCTTGTCTTCATCGAAAAGGTTTAGCGGGTCGTTCATACGGTCGTTAATTTCGGCGTTATCTTTAAGATATTGGGTAACAGCCATATCACCGTATTTATTCAGAAAATCAGGCACGTCAATAATGCCGGTACTCTGTTTCTGTTTTGAAGTTGTGTTTGCGTCAAGGCTCAAAAGTTTTTTCTGCAACATCATCATATTGCGCTTTTCTGCCGGAATTGCGCTCATAAGATAGTCGTATGACGGCGGAATGTTTTTTAACTGCCCTGTACGGTTGATACGTCCGCGTTTCTGAACCTCTTTTGAAATGTCAAGTTCGCACTCTGCAATAATCATACAGCGTGGTTTTACTTCATTTTCAGGGAGCGACGTGCCTTTGTTGGTGGCGTGAACGCTCAGACCCGTTGCGCCTGAGGTGTTGATAATCAAAACGTCGGTTTTGTTGTTTTGATACTTGATAACAGCAGTGTTTTTGCTTTCGGGTTTGCGCGTAAAAATCCGTCCGTTAGTAAAAGTATCATCGGTAAACTCAACGCGGTATTTTCTGCCCGTGATTTCGCCGAAACTGTAACCCGCCTTTTGTAATTTTTGTTCGATAACGTCAATCGGTGAACAGTTAACGCCCGTTTTAGTACTCATAATTTCGGCTGAAAGGCGGTTAAATTCTTTCTGACCGTCTTCGGAGAGCATTTCGAGCGGAATATAATACGAGCCTTGACTCTTGCCGTCCTCGCCTTTAACAGAGTATTTGAGAGTGTTTTTAAGACCTCGCAAAAGTCCCTGCGAAAAGTCGGTGCGGATATAATTCCCGCTGTCAGCCTCAATGCCGCTTTCGTCCATAATATCTTGCAACATAGCCTCTGAGGTGTGGCTAATGGCTATAACAACCTTTTTACCCTCTTTCAAACGTCTTATTGCGTGGTCGGCAACGGCTTCGGCTTTTACAGATAACAACATTTGACCGACAATATTAAACACACGCGAAAAATATTCAGTATGATTGACGCCTAAATCTTGGTTGTTTTGACTAACCTCTTCGCCGTATGCTGCTGAGGTTTCCGCAATAATCGACATCGCTTCTGATACGTATTTCTTTTCAAAATCAACAATTTTGAGCATTAAACCCGTGATGTTGTCGCTTAGGCTGCGGTGAAGTTGTTCAAGGTCCGGGACTTGATGTTTTTTGTTTCCTTCCTTGTCAAGATAAATATAGTTTACGTCGATTCCGTCGTAAGTTTTTTCACGTCTTACCATTTGCCCTTCCTTCACAAGCGACGATGAAATAATCTCCTGCAACGCTTCACCGCCCTTGCTTATAGAACTGATTAAGTCAATATCAGAAAGTTGTGTTTCGCTAAGGCAACTTCTAAACGCATAAAGCGGCATATTTTCGGGACGTTTAGCGAAAGTCGCCGACAAAAAACACACGGCTGAGGCTACTTGAACCGCTTTTGAAATCATTACAAAAGTGTTTGAGCCTTTGAGTTCCGTTTTTTCCTTTCCATAAAAAGTCCGTGTAGACATAGAACTTCCGGCTGCATTGTGAACCTCGTCTAATATTAAAACACCGTTTTCTGCGGTATCAATCAGAAATTTGTAACGCTCCAATCCTTTACGGTCTTTGCTTGTTTGCTTTTCGGGGTCGGTTTGTGCGCGAAACTGACTGTAAGTAGTTAAAACATAGTTATAATCATAATCTAATTTTCCGTTTATAACCTTGTATTTTTTGCTGTCGGGAAGCGGTGCATAAATAGTTTTAATGATTTCGCCGTTTTCGTCAGTAAGGTTAATTTTAGCGTCCTTGTCGGTGCTGTCGGCAATTATAAACGGTACTAAATCCGCGCTGCCAGTATCGGAAAGGTCGCGGTAAATGTCCGCAAAAAGTTTTGGCTGTTCGGTAATAAAAACTGCTTTTTTGCCCTTGACGTAAGCATAACGGATAAGGCTTGCCGCCATTCTGCCTTTTCCGATTCCTGTTTGGTCGCCGATGATGATTGCCTGATGACGGGCTTCGATGTTGTAGATTGCAAGAGCCACACTATCGACTTGTTCCGCCAAAAGATATTCTTCAATCTGTTTGCGGGTCCATTGCAGACGCTCGCAAACAAAATCAACGGTTGAACCGCCAACGGCATTTTTAAGTTTCAACATTGCGCTGGTGATGTCGTCTGCCATACTATCAGGAACGGAGGTTTCAATAGAAGGAAGTTCGTCGCTGACGGAAAAATACGGCGCACCGAGAGTGCCGGGAATAATTTCCGCGATTTTGTCTTTTCCGCGAATGACAACCTCAGAGCCGTCAGCGGTTTTACAATATACTGCAATGACGTTCAGAAGGCTGTCCGTTTCGGCTTTGGTGCAGTAATATTGCTGTCCGCCGTATGTAAAAAACTGGTGTTGTATATCAATTAACTTCATTTTTTAGTTGTTTATGTTTTTTAAAAAAAAGTTGCTTTTTATTTGGTTTTAACCAAAATTATTTATATCTTTGTCGTACCTTAATTAGCGATGGATTATTACGTAACGGGCAGGCTCGACATAATAATCAACTAATTGGGACGGTTTCCGTTGCCGTCGTCAGAGTGCTTCGCTGCTGACCAAATTAGAGCCTTATTTTTTATAGTTTTCACCCTTCGCGGTTCGGCGGTTTTTATTTCCCAAAAACCTTTTTCCAACGAATAATTCAACGCTATTCCAGCAACGTATGCTAACTTCATTTTTTTAGTTGTTTATATTTTTTTATGCCGTAAAAATAACGTCGGATTGTGCGGATTCCAAATTTTTGGGACAAATGGAATAAAAAAACGGTTGTTTAGTCTGCGCTAAACAACCGTGAATGTTTTAATTTCCTGCACAGATTCGCAAGTTTTATTTCATTGTCAAACAGCGGAGAAAATTTCTCTGTCTGCTTATTTTGTGGTTTCCTGAATATTGGATAACGAATTTTTATATCCCTCAATATATCTTCGTAGTCATCAAAAATATGGAGACGTATAGTATCCCCGAATGAATGTTCCGGACCTAATGACATAGGAAACCACTCACGAAGGGAATAATCATAATTAATACCACGCAAAGGGTGGTCAACCTCAAATTTTATATGCAGATGATTGTTTGGGGCTTGTGCTTGCGGCACTACAAAATGCACATCGCACTCTGTATGGTTGATTGATATTGTGCGCTTTTTGCCTCGGCAATAATAATCTTCAAGTCCCAAATCGTTTTTTAAGCGTTTGGCAAATGCCTTAACGTCTTTTAGTAATCCGTTGGTGGCTGTACGTGATTTGCCATACTCGTTAAAATCCTCTTCCGTATCGTGGTCGTAATAAAGGGGTTTTATGATTCCTGAAAGAGATTGTACACCGTTCAATCCCTTTAAATCTCCGTAATTGAACGCCAAGAAACAATCAATTACATAAAAATTGCCATAATGGTCTTTCAAAACGTTTTTATTGTGTAAATCTCTGATAATGAAGTCTGAATTATAAAACTCAACAAGACTGATTTGGTTTAAATTAGGAAATTTTTTAAGAAGAAATTTGTTGATTCTTGCAATACGAACTTTGCGCCCGACAATATACGGCTGTTCCAAAATAAACTTGAAATAACCGCTTTCGTCCCTACCGAATCCTATTATATCAAGATACGTAGAATCGCCAAACAAGCAGTTATGCAAATAGATTCTTTCGACTAACCTTTGCACTGTCCCGCTCATGTTCAATCCGATTATTTTTAATACGGAATGACTTTTTTCTGTTTTAACGTCGTAAACTTTTGCCTCGCTGCCTTCGCCGATTTTTTCGTAATCTTGTACAAAATCGGCAAGATTTTCCACCCAACAGCCCTCGCTTTTAGCCCATTGTTCTAAGAGTTTTTCGTATTGGGCTGACCGTTCAGTTTCTTTGACGAACCCTTCTTTATCCCTAAATGATATTTTCGGATATGCTCTGCCTTCTCTTCCGCAGATAACGGCGGCTGCATAAGCATTTCGCGAACTCCGGGGTCGGTTATAATTTCGAGCCACTCTTCGCGCGTTTTCGGTTTGAATTTGAATTGTGCCATTTTGTATGTCGTTTATGATGTTATTTAATTGGTTCAAAGTTACGGAATTAAATCCGTCTTTGCAAATTTTTTCCTGAAAATTTTTAACAAGATTTTCGTCCGTACCTGACAGTGTTTTACAGTTTTTAAGTTTCAACAATTTTATCAAATTGTCAAACAGCGGAGAATAATATGCTTCTTGTTGTTGTTTCTCCAAATGCGGGCTGACACGTTCAAAAAGTTGCTCGTAAGTTTCGATTATCTTGTCTTTTACGGGGTCGAAAATGTAACGCGGTTTGTGTTTGTTTTTATCGAATATATGCCGTCCGTTTATTAAAATCAAAACAACCGGGTATGTAGTTCCTTGTTTGCGATAAATGTAATCGCCTCCGATGTAGATAACATCAACTACATTGTACTGACCGTAAAGCCAACCTAAAAACACCTTCCATTGTCCGAAAAGCATTTTTTTGTCAGTACCTTTTACTGGTTTCCAATAGTTGTCGAAAAGTTTTCCGCCAACTATAACCGCCGCTTTGCCCACACCTTTCATTTGGTCGAGGGCAACGGCAGCCATCTTGTAGTCAAGGGTGGCAAGGTTGAATCCGTTGCGGACTTCTTGCTCGGATTTAGGCAAGGATTTAAACGGCGGATTGGTTATAACACCGTCGAAAAAACTACCACCATAAAGGTCTATTTTCTTTGAACTATCTAATTGAGTTACACGACAAAATCCTTGTTTCCGTAGGTTTTTGTAACGTACTTCGTCAAGTTCATTGACACACGTGAATTGTTCGGGCAATGATATTGTAAGCATACCATTTCCGGCTGACGGTTCAAAATAATATCTTTTACCCTCTTGTTTTACAAACTCGCTTGCCAAAAACGCCAACGGACACGGTGTTGAATATTGTTGAAAGAGTTTACTTTTGGTGTCGGTTGGACGTATTGTCGGTTGATTTTCGTAAAGTTCGAGCATAGCATTAAAACGGCTGCGTAAGGATTCGCCGTTTTGAGCAATAGCGCGTGCTTTGATTACGATGTCAAGTTCGCGGGATTGCATGTCGGAGTTGGATATGCCAGAAAGATTACGCAAACTAATCTTTGATGGTGTAGATGATTCTCTATCATTGTAATAATTTAACAAATCTTCTTCACGATAGAATTTTGCATAACAGTCAATTACATAGAAATCGCCGTTTTTATCAACGAGAATATTGTTGTTGTGCAAGTCGCCAATCACCAAGTCTGAATTTTTGATGCAGTTTTTTTTATGGTTAAAGTTGTCGAATTGGGAGAAAAATTTGGTGCGTTGTTCTTTTTTTGTCAATCGCATTGCTCCTTCAATATAAGGCTGACTGGCAGCAAAGGTGATGAAAGAGTTTTCAAAGAAAAGACCTTCGATACACAATGCAGTCTTATCGCCGAACATAAGATTGTGCAAAACAATTCTTTCCGCCAAATTGTCGTAAAGGGAATTGCAGTCGGCGTTGAGTCGCAAAAATTTATAGGCAGAATAGTCATTGGGACAAAGGTATAGTTTTGTCTCCATACCTTCGATGTCCATACCGTACTTATCTTTGGCTACAATCAATTCGTTTCGGGCGATAAACTCGTCTTTTGATTGATACCAAATGTCCTCTAATTCTGCGAATTGTCGGAGCAGTCTTGATTGCAACATTCTTCGCCTGTAAGCCTCGTGTCCTGTGGAGAGGATTCCGAAACTTGACGCGCTATGTCCGCAAGTGCTCGCTCTAAGGACCAAGGACGCTGCAAACGTTCTATCATCTGTTCGGAGAGCCCCGGCCACTTGACTAATATTTCTTTTCGTGTCATTGATATAAGTTTTTAGTTCGTTGAGCAAATGTAGGGATAATTCTCTTTTTTTGCAAATTTTTTCGTAAATTTTTGTAATTTTTTCATCTTTCGGGAAAATTTTATCTTCCAAACGGATATATGGGTTGGGGAGACGGTCGTAAGTACCCAAAATATTTTTGCCTAAACCTTTGGTATTTTGATTTTTTTGTTTTAACTTTGCGGTATTGTTTAACAGGGATAAAAGGTATTCACACTTCGAGCAATTAAAGCATGAGTCACTGAGTACCTCCCATAATTTTTTAGAATCCCAGTCTATCAAATATCCGTCTTCTGTCCACTTAATCAGTTGGTTTAAATTACGTCCGCTTATTGTGGCAATTTCATTAACAACAACCTTTTTAATTTTTGCATCGGTGTACATTGTTACACACAACAAACCTTCGTGATTCTTTTTTTCGACTACAATATTAAATGCGCTTGTCGCCCATTCCGACTTGTAAACAAGTAGTGGAGCATTGATGCAGGTGTTTAAATTCTGCAAATGCTCTTTTGTGAGTTGGTGTTTCTCTATTTTCAAATTCAATGTCGCTGGACGTACCACAATCGGCAAATTAGGCACACCGCAATCAAGCAAAAATTTCTTTGGCTTAGTTACTTCGATGTAAAAGCCTTTGAAAGTTTTAGCAAAAAATTGTTTCAACTGTTCACGAAATGTTGACATAAACTTCTTTTTTTAGTTGTTTATTTTTTTATGCCGTAAAGATAATGCTGGATTGTGCGGATTCCTAATTTTCGGGACAAATGGATTATTTTTGTTTTTCGTTAAAACTAATCACACTTTTCAAAAATTCCGCGTTCATGCTTTCCGCAATCGCCCTGACATCTTTATTTAAACAATGAGAATCCCAATAAGGTTTATCTCTACAAACAAAAGTGTGCGAAGGATTAACTCTTGGGTCAAGAATAAAAAGTTCTCTCAAATCTTCATAACATACGCCGTTTTGCTCTGCTAATTCAAAGAACTGACTACAAAAACTTACTTTTGTTGCAAGATAGCAATTTTCCATATACTTCGCCAAACACGCTGTATAAGGCTCGGTAATTCTAAAAATATGCCGTCCGTCATAACAAGTCTGCAATAACTGTTGAACCTTTACACAGTCTTTTCTTAAACCGCCCAAAATCGTAAAATTAAACTCAAAATTATTACAATGCGGCGTATTGCCGTAATATTCAGGCGAATAAACAATATGTGGCGTATGACGATATAAAAGACCTATTTTATTAGGTAATACAGTGCTTTTTATGACAAATATACCTTCGGGATTTAATTTATTTTTCCACTGATTAAAAACATACTCGATTGCGGACATATCGCAGGGATTTTCTTTGCTGATATACGGAGT
>JAEEXW010000072.1 GCA_016287995.1 Bacteroidales bacterium | reverse complement strand
CCAAGTTTGCCCGACAATTCATAGCCCGCACCGAACAGCAATCCGATATTCATACGGCTAAGGCCTCCATCGTCGCCGAAGTCAATACTTTCGGTTTCTGTTTCACCATCATATTCAACTTTTTCCTTGGCAGAAAGACCAATTCCGAATGTCGGACCGGCAAGAAAATAGAGATTGTTTTCTCCGACCGGCAAATTTAACCGGAGATTTACCGGTACTGTCAGGTAATTGACAGTGAACTTGTCCTTCGCTGTCTTTCCGTATATTTCTTCCTCGGCTTTGTAACCTTTCTGCTCAAACTGCAATCCGACTTCCAAACCGAGTTTTTCGGCAAAGTTGATGTCTGAGAAAGCACCAACAACGAGTCCGGGCAACATTTTGATTTCATCAGACTTTTCACCTTCAATTTTTATCGTGGCACTCGAAAGGTTAAGACCGGCTTTAAGACCGAAATTCAAATTCTGTGCAAAAACAGATGTTGAAAACGCTACTGCAACAGCAGTTAAGATAACTTTTAATTTTTTCATTTTAAATTATTTTTAATTTGGTTAAAAAATATCACCAATGCAAAGTAAAATGATTTTTGTCTGGTATCTGTTATTTGGATATAGAATAGTTTTCTTGTTTTACAGATATTTTTTCTTGTATAAACTCTTGTGCGTAATATTCAAAAAAATTAATTCCCATGATTTTGGAAATTTTCAAAAGTTGTTCTGTGTCAACACTTTGACGTTTTAGAAGTTTGCCTATATTGGTAGGATGGCAATATAATTGTTTTGCAAGCCAAGCCTTGGTGCAGCCACGTTTTTGCATTTCCTCTGCTATAATTTGTCCGATGTGAATCATAACTTAAAGTTTTTTCAGAAGCAAAAACCGAAAACGCTGACGGAATAAAAAGATAAGGTGCAGACCTTATTTTATCTACTCGCATTCACGGAGAGCGTAGGAAGAACTCCGTCTAAACCCCATAGATTATAAGCCCGCACCCTTATGGCTGCGAGCATTAACAAAATGGGGTTTAAAACAGATACTACACCTCGTACAAAACATTGGCTATCCGTCTGATTCAATTCAAGAGTTTCCTACGCTTTTGTTTTGAATGCGAATAACAGTTAATGCTTAATATGTTGAATGCAAAAGTAATAAAGTTTTTTGAAAACAAAAAAATCTTTTTCGTGTTTTTTGTGTGCAAAAATTTTGATTATATTTTACGTAAAATTTTGTAAGGGTTTTACGTATTACAATATTTCCGTCATTTGTTGACTCTGTTTTTTCAAATTATCTTTGTCAAAACAATAAGAATCTAAAAGGCGTTTAAGTTTTTGTTCGTTGCTTGAACGCAGTTCCGGCGGACGGGCTTTTGAAATGACAACCCTTGCATTTAATTTTGAAAGTATTATTTTGGGTTCTTTGACTAATTTTTTTACAGTATTGATTATTTGGTCTATTGCGTGTCCGTAATCTCCGCCTTTCAACTCTACCAAATACAAAACATTATCCTCTGTATAAAATCCATAGTCGCACTTTATTTCGTTATCATCGTTTATAAGACCGCCGTCAATTTTATATTTGACGATTTCTTTTTTAGATTTGTTGTCAATAGAATACTTACGACCGCTTTCCGAAGCAGACACATTACCGCAACCCTGATATTCAATACACGTTTTGTCATGGTATTGATAAAAGGGGTAGTTGTCGCTGTCAGTGATTTTAGTTTGTTGCAGTTTCATATTCAATATTATAAATTTTATCGTATTCTTCGTTAATCGTGTGCGAAACTTCGTCAATTAGTTCCGCTTTGATTTCGCCTAATTCGTCATCGATGATACTTTCTGCCGTACCGTCTTTAAGTATATAAGCGGCAACTCTTTTTGTCGGTAACCACAGTTCTTCTGGAATAATATTTTTTACTTCGTCAGGGTTATCTTTTCCTACTTTTGCTGCGAAAATCAAGTTGTTGATAACAGTCAATGTATAAGGACTATGCGTAGTAATTATTAAATTGTTTCCTTCCTTGTTGTTAAGAGCCAAAGTTAGCAGTTCGATAGTTGCTTTTTGTGCTTCGGGAAACAAATGCGCTTCGGGTTCTTCTACAACTCTAAAAATGTTTTCATCTTTATAAATACACCAAAAAGCGTCTTGTAATATACGAATTGCCTCTTGTTGTCCGGAAGAAGCATTATTTAAATACACAAAATCGCCATTATGAGAGATGGTTTCTCCCATATCGCTGATATGATATTCTCCTATTAAAACTTTTTTTATTAATTGATATGCCAAAGTCAATTTACTTTTCTCAATGTCGTTTTTGGCAGAAGAAATCATATCTTGAAAATTGCCATATTTTACAAATATATCTTTAATTTCGGTTACATGAGTCAAAAAACGCTTCATCAATACTTCGTCAGTAGTATTTGTGTTTATCTTCTTCTGAAACAAACTATGTTTGAAACTATCTTCAAAAGAATAACTATAACCGACAGTAGCATTACGTCCAGCGACCGTAAATCTTACATCATTTTGTTCGGTGCGGAAGAGTTTATTGACTTCAAATTGAAAATCATCATATAAACTTTCCATTTCCAACTGCAAATGCCGACTATTATTTGACGAAATACTATCCCGTAATATCTTTATTTTGTCAATTTCATTTAAAAAAAATGAATCTGAAAAGTCAATCAAAATACCTTCATCTTTTGAATGAATGGTTAGGTTAATATCGTCTTCAAATATATAAACGATTCTGAAATTTTTTGTCGCACCAAAAAAATTTAAAAAACTGCTTTTGACAATTTCTTTGACATAATTTATATTACAATCCAATCCCTTAGACATTTTGAAAACAAAAATATCCCGAATTGTCTTATAAAAATAAATCAGTTTTGCAATTGTACTTTTCCCGCTCGCTTGTGGTCCAATTAATACAAGCATCGGTTTGATGTCAATCACAGCATCTTTTATTGGTCCGAAATTATGTATTGCAATTTTTTTCATTTTTTATTATTTGACGGCAAAGATAATGCTTTTCCATAAAAACAAAAAAAACTTTTTCGTGATTTTTTGTTCTTTAAAAATTATCCTTTACAATTACTTCTCCAAATCGCAATACAAGCGCACCCTCCTAACAAAAACGGATAAAAAAGATACGGCGTTATTGAAGACGGCGCAATCTGACACAAACCCGCCGCTAACAGCATCTGCGCCCCGTAAGGAATTATCCCTTGCGCAAAACATGAAAACGTATCAAGAATACTTGCCGCACGTTTTGGGCTGATACCGAATTTTCGGGCGATTTTAGAAGCCGCCTGACCGACGGTTATGATTGCAATGGTATTGTTAGCGGTGCAAATGTCGGCGAAAAACACCAAAAACGCAATACTGAATCCCGCGCTGCGCTCTCCTGAAATTTTTGAAGAAAGTTTTTCAACCAAATAATCCATGCCGCCGTTGTAACGGATTAATTCCAACATTCCGCCTGCCAAAAGCGTAACAATTATCAATTCCGACATGCCGAGAATGCCTTGGCTCATTTGCGAAAACCAACCGAAAAAATCATAACCGCCTGTAAAAATTCCCGTCAAACCTGCAAGCACGGTTCCTGACAAAAGCACAATCAAAACGTTTATTCCCAAAACAGCCAACACCAAAACTGCTATGTACGGCAAAATCTTAACAACTTGAATATCTGTCTGTTGTGTTTCAATAACGTAACCTCTGCCAAGCATAAAATATATGGCAGCGGTAATCAGTGCCGCCGGTAAAGCAATTTTGAAATTTTCGCGGAATTTATCTTTCATCATACAGCCTTGCGTTTTTGTAGCAACGACTGTTGTGTCAGAAATAAACGAGAGATTGTCGCCGAAATATGCACCGCCTGTAATAACGCCTGCCATCAACGCAGTATCAATTCCCGTTTGAGAAGCCATAGCCGCCGCCACAGGCATAAGAGCGGCAATCGTACCGACAGACGTACCGATTGCAAGCGAAATAAAGCACGAAGTTAAAAACATTCCTGGCATAAGGAAATTTTCAGGCAGGATTTTCAAAGCAATATCAACAGCAGCCTGAACGCCACCGGTACTTTTTGCACTTTGGGCAAATGCACCGGCAAGCATAAAAATCCAAACCATCAGCATTATGTTTTTGTTTCCCGCTCCACGGCTGAATCTTGTAATTCTCTGATTAAGAGTAAGTTTTCGTGTTATCGCAACGGCATAAACCGCCGAAACGATAAAAGCAACCGTAATTGGAACTTTATAAAAATCATTGAAAATCAGTGATACAACCAAATATATCACTAAAAATACAATCAAAGGTGTAAGCGCAAAAAAATTAGGTTTGCGCGATGCTATATTTCTGATTTGCTCTGTGTTCATGATTATTTTTTTTCGGCCGCAAAGATATAAAAAAATGGATACATTTCCTTTTATTTTTTTATTATTAATTTCCGAAATAGGTGAGTGGTTATCTTTTTTGTCGGTTAACAAAAAGAGGCTGTCTTTTTTGACAACCTCTTTTTATTTTCTTTATTCCAACGCCTTGTACATGGCTTTCATCTTTGAAACAATCAACTGTCCGGGTGCGGTTGCGGAGCCGTCATCTGGTGAAGCGTAGGTGAAAGGCGCACCGCATTTTAAGCATACAACTCTTGTAAACGATGCTTTTTCGCCCATACCAAAAGCAACAATGTTTTTGTTGTGAATGTAACTGCTGTAAAGTCCAAGCAACGAACCCGTATCATTCAAGTTATTGACAGTGCAAACAATTTTTGCAATGTCGCAATTACATGCAACACATTGTTTTACAATTTGATATAATTCATTGTATTCGGGTGTTTTGTCGTAATTGTGATACGAAACTATTATCTTGACAGGTAAACCTTTTTGAAAACTGCATATAAATTTCTCGCCCAATTCAAGTTCCAAATCCAAATACTCCGCACCAGCAAGCGCTGCACGTCGCAAATATTCAAATTTGGTCTCCTTGTCAACAAAACCATCCCTGCAAGTTACAATAAACTTTACATCTGAACGACGTTTCAAAAGAGCCTCCATTTCTTCAATCGAGGGCTTTACCAAATCAAGTCGTAACTCTGCAAATTTTTCTCCGCCGAGTTGTTTTTCTGCGTTTTCAATGCCCTCGGCTGACAAACTTACATAAAACATAATTATTTTTCGTTAACGATTTGCGACTGAACATTGATACTTGCCTGATGGATTGCTTTGAAAATCGTGTCAATCATCTTTTTGTCGAGATTGTTTTCGTCAGCGGCCTTGTAATATTTCTCCAAAAGTGAATCCCAACGCTGCTGTTGCAAAACAGTCATGTTGTTCGCTTTTTTGTACTCACCGATTTTTTCTGAAATGCCCATACGTTTTTTCAAAAGTGCAATCAGTTCGTTGTCAATAGCGTCGATTTTGAAACGCAACTCGTTCAATGTTTCCATTGAAGCATTTTCGGGATTTACCTTTCTGACAACAAGTTCCGAAAGCATTTGTTTCAAAGCATCGGGCGTGAGTTGCTGTTTTGCGTCAGACCAAGCCTTGTCGGGGTTGCAGTGAGACTCTATCATCAGACCGTCAACATTGAGGTCAAGAGCCTTTTGAGAAATCTCTTTCAAATATTCGCGTTTTCCGGCAATGTGAGACGGGTCGCAAATAATAGGAAGATCAGGACGGCGGCGTCTGAGTTCAATTGGCATCTGCCAAATAGGAGCGTTGCGGTAAAGGATTTTCTCATAACTTGAAAAGCCTCTGTGGATAACGCCGATGTTTGTAAGTCCCGCTGCTTCAAGTCTTTCGATTGCGCCGAGCCAGAGTTCTACATCGGGGTTGACGGGGTTTTTAACGAGGACGGGAATGTTGCAGCCTCTAAGACCGTCAGCAATTTCCTGCATAACGAAGGGGTTTGCAGACGAGCGTGCGCCAATCCAAAGGATGTCAACGCCGCCTCTGATTGCGTCCCAAACGTGTTTTGAATTAGCGACTTCAACGGCGGTATACATGCCGGTTTCGCGTTTTACCTGTCTTAACCATTCAAGTCCGATTTCGCCTACGCCTTCAAAATTGCCCGGTCTTGTGCGGGGTTTCCAGATTCCGGCGCGGAAAACTTTTATTCCGTTGGCAGCGAGTTGTTTTGCAGTATCAAGTGTCTGGTCTAAGGTTTCGGCTGAGCAGGGACCTGCAATTATCCACGGTTTGTTGCCGAAAATTTCTTTGAAATCCATTTTTTATTTTTTTAATGTTCTTTTAATCTTATTTGCGTTGAAAATATAATCGTAAAGTCCTTCATAATCATCTTTTTCCATCAGATTTTTGAAATCTTGAAGTTTTTCGATGTAAGTATTGAGGACTGTCATAACGTTTTCTTTGTTGTCCTTGAAAATCGGTGTCCACATATCGGGGCTTGATTTTGCAATTCTGACGGTGCTGTTGAAACCGCCCGAAGCGAGGTTGAAAATATTTTTTTCGTTTTTTTCTTTTTCGAGGACGGTCAGAGCCAGGGCAAACGAGCAGACGTGCGGCATGTGTGAAACGTATGCCACGTGAATGTCATGATTATACGAGTTGAAAAACATCGGGTTCATGTTGAGATGTTCTTCAAACATTTTTCTGACAACGCCGACGGCTTCTTCGCTGCTGTCTTCAACGTCGCAAAGGATAACGGCTTTTCCGTCAAACATTCCAGAAATTGCCGACCACGGTCCTGAATTTTCCGTTCCCGCCATCGGGTGGCAAGCCACGTAACGTTTTCTGTTAGTGTGGTGTTTTACTCTTTCGCAGATTGTGCCTTTTGTGCTGGCAACGTCGATAACGATTTGGTTTTCAGAAATTTTGTCCAAAACGCCCGGCAGAATTTTGATAACCGCGCTCACGGGGACGGCGATAATTATGATGTCGGTGTCTTTGACAGCCTCGTCAATTGAGGCGGCTTCTTCGTCAATGATTCCGACTTGTTTTGCATACGAAGTGTGAACGGGATCTTTGTCAAAACCCTTAACGTGATCAGTAAACCTTCTGTTTTTGAGGTCGATAGCGAGCGAGCCGCCTAAAAGACCAAGTCCTATTATTGAAATTTTTTTCATCGTATTTTCTTAATTATGCATTATGCATTGTGAATTATGAATTGTGAATTATGCATTGTGAATTAATTATTATGAACTTCCCTCCATGACTGATAGCCTTCTTTGTATTCTCCGAGAATACTCAAATCTCTTAAAAGCGGACGTATGGCAGTCAGCATATTTTTGTAACGCATTATATCTTTGAACTTTACGTCAATATAAAACATATAGTTCATTGGTTGTCCCATCAGCGGCACGGATTCAATTTTGGTTAAATCGACATTGTAAATCGAAATAATTGAAAGTATTTTGGAAAGACAGCCCTGTTCGTTTTCGAGAACGATATTCAGCGATGCCTTGTCGTAAGTGCTCGGATTTTCCTCGTTTTTCGGTCTTATTATGACAAAACGTGTGTAGTTTCTTGAATTTGTTTCGATTCCGGGCGCGAGGATTTCGAGGTCGTTGAGTTCGATTGCATAATCGCTGCCGACTGCGCCTATTGTTGTAGATTTAGTCTGGGCGACTTCTCTCAAACCGACGGCGGTGCTTGCACACTCCACAAGTTTGATATGCGGATACTTTCTAAAAAACTGGCGTGTCTGGTTGATAGCCATGTAATGACTGTGAACCTCTTTCAAATCTTCTATTTTAACACCTTTGTTAGCGGCTAAGTTTTGTTTTATGCGGATAAAAATTTCGCCGCAGATTTTCACGTCGTTTTTTCTGATGAGTTCGAGATTGACGTTGATAGTCCCTGACAATGCGTTTTCGATAGCGATAACCCCGAAAGAGGTTTCGTAATTTGCAACGCTCTCCACTACGTCATCAAACGTCAGTTTTTCAACTATTTCCAAATCTTGGCGGTCTTCGAAATATTTCCGTGCCGCAATTTCGTGAAATGCACCTTTCACGCCTTGAATTGCTACTTTCATAATTATTTTTGTAATAAAAAAAGCCTCACCCTAATTTTTTAAGGTGAGGCTTCAAACATCTTATTGCATTAACAAAACACAAAAAAATTACTGCCTCACCTTTGCGGTAAAGTAAAAGTAAAAGGCGTAATAATATGCTTTGTTGTTTGTAATCATTTTTTTATTTTTTTTTAACGCCGCAAATGTAAAAAGTTTTTTTTTCGCAGCAAAATTTTTTTCAAGTTTTTTGTTTTAAATTTGTCAGTCTCGCCAAAAAAACATAACTTTGCTGTAAGATTTAATTACAGAATTATGGCAACAGTGGTTCAAAATACAATTAAGCGGCAAAAAATATCCACATTGGATGTTCTTTGGGCATTTTATCAGTCTCAACCGAGACAAGTTAAGATTGCCTTCCGGAATATGCTTGAAACCCAAGATAAAGCAGACGAGAACAAAACCGTACAATGGCGTACCGACTTAAAAGGAATTGTATCTCTTAAAGACGGTTGGGACGGCGAAGGCTCTCCGCGTATCAACAAAACCGCTATCGCACATGTCAGAAAATTTGCTGCTGCGCTTAATAATTCGGTCTCCAATCTGATACGCTTGTATCCTACTAATCTCGGCGCGGTTATGCTAAAATTAGAAACTGAAAAGGGACGTATAAAATGTGAAATAGGTGATACGCAAATGTCTTATTTCTTAAAACGCCCCGGTTTTGAAACTGAGTATCATTCTTTTGAGGATATAAACGAAGAAACATTGTCGGTACTAAAACACAATCTTGATAATCTGTTGTAATGGAACAGTCAAAACAATATTTCTCAAATCAAGTTCAAAGCGGTGAAAAACTTGCCCGTATTGTATTGTCGCCAAAAGACATTGACCCGGTAACTGATTATCCGAAAGACACTTTCATTGGTCTGAGACAGGATGAAAACGGAATTTCTTTTTTGAGATTTGACTTTATGGGCAAAGAACGTTTTATAGAGTGCGGTCTTCAACGCGCCGCCCTTTATAACGGAAATTCCAAAAAGAAAAAATATTCTTTTGCCGGTTGGATGGAAGGAAAGTGCGGAGAAATTGCAACTCTGTTCCGTGGAAAAATACGCATTAATGTCAACGAGCCTGACAAAAGACCCGAACATATTAATATAGAATTTCTCAAAAACGGAAACATTATAAAAGGCATTGTTACTGATGCCGAAATACTTGACATAATTGATGATTTATTTCATTATCTGAAATATGTCAAAATTTAACATCACCTGCACTTGTTAATTTTTCGGCTTGTAAACAATTATTTTCTTCGTCTCGAAAAATTCGTCTTCAAAAACTTCTGAAATGTTGAAAATTTCGCATCTGCTCTTGAACGGTGAAATTTCTTCCTCAAAATCGCCGCCTTTTAGATAAACAATTCTCGATGACGGACTTTTTATAAGATTGTTTTTGGTCTGCTTTACAAAATTCGGAAAAGCGGTAACGGCGCGGCTGACTATCGTGTCAAAAGTCTCATTGAACATATTCGACTTAATCTGCAATGCCGTAACGTTTTTTAAACCGATTTTTTCAGCGACGTCTTTTACGACGGAAATTTTTTTGCCGATAGAATCTATAAGCGTAAACTTTTTCTCAGGATACATCACAGCAAGCGGAATCCCCGGAAAACCGCCGCCCGTGCCTACGTCAAGAATATTTTCTGATTCTGCTAAAAGATTGAATTTAGCGATTGCAAGCGAATGTAAAATATGACGGATATACAACGAATCAATGTCAGCACGTGAAATTACGTTGATTTTTTCGTTCCATTCGGGATAGAGCCTGCCTAAGGCTTCAAACTGCGAACGTTGTATGTCGCTCAAACCGTCAAAATATTTTTCAATAACCGTATTCATATTTTTCCCTTAACAATATTTCTGTCGCGGATTATGGCAATCAGCAATTCTCTACTGCGGTAGAGTCTTGCTTTTACCGTACCTATCGGCAATTTAAGTTCTTTGGCAATTTCTATGTAACTTTTTTCTTCAAAATATCTCAGTCGCGTAACATCTTTGTAATCCTCCGGCAGTTGTTCAACGATGGAGCGCATCAAAGTTGTCTGTTGAGAAGAAATCATATTTTCTTCCGGGTCTTTGCTGTCTTCCACAAGTACGGGGATAATTTCAAGATTGTCAGGGTCGTCCTCCGTGTCTTTGTCGATGGAAACCGTTTTTTGGCGGTTTGACCGCAAAAAGTCAATGGCACTATTAGAGGCAATTCTAAAA
>JAEEXW010000071.1 GCA_016287995.1 Bacteroidales bacterium | reverse complement strand
ATATCGTCGCCGTGCTGTTTCATTGTACGGGCAATTTCGCGCATAGCGTCAGCACGACCTTGCTCAATGCCTTCCGCACGACCTTCTGCACGACCTTCTGCACGCCCAGCGCCAAATCCGTCATAATACCCTTCGTAACGGCTCGAATCGAATTGCAAAATTTTGTAAATTTATTTCATTTTTTCCTAAATCCATTACAAAATCCGCTTTTTTTATTTAATTTTGTCGCTCTGAAACAATTTTCGTATCAAAATGAGATTATTATACACGATTGTACTGATAATATTAGCCGGTTGCTGTTTGAAAGCGCAAAACACTTCGCTGTACGCAAGCGACAAACTTTCATCAAACAACATAACGTGTTTTTGTCAGGACAGCAGCGGATATATCTGGATAGGAACGCAGTACGGTCTCAACCGTTTTGACGGTTATAATTTTACCGTCTATCTCAGCGACCCCGGCAAAGAAAACTCCCTGAGCGACAACAATATCACTTCGCTGTACACCGACCCTGAAAACGGTCTCTGGATAGGCACGCGCAAAGGTTTCTGTTATTACGACCGCGAACACGACGAAATAATTCCCATTTGGCACAGCCGTACAAAGCCGAGAGCGGAAGTTTTCTGTCCGCTGAAAGACGGAAGGCTTTTGCTCGGAACTTCAAGTTACGGACTCTACGAAATCGACAAAAGCACACTCTCGGAACACAGGTTTCATGACTATTCCGTAGACGACAACAACGATTTTTATTACATAATTTTTCAAGACTCCAAAGAAAGAATCTGGAAAACCGACAACAACAACGTCATAAGTTGTTTTCCGAAAGAGGGCAAAAAACTGATTTTCAGGGAAAAATCCGACTTTGGAAAGCCACAGGACATTTTGGAAAAAGACGGCACCGTGTTTATAGTCTGCGGCGACGGCATTATACTTTTCAAAGACGGAGAAACCCAGAAAATCGCTTTAAAAAACTTCGGAATCACCTCTGCCGTAAAACTGAAAAACAACACAATTTTGCTCGGCACACAGACTCAGGGCGTTGTCAACATAGACATAAGCGGCGGTGATTGTCAGATAACCGGCAATTTTGTACCGACAGCCTCCGTTACCGCGCTTTTTGAAGACAGGGACGGCAACATCTGGGCTGCCTCAAAAAACAAAGGCATTATTTTTATTTCAGCCAAACAGTCCATCTTTTCATCGTGGAACATACCTTCTGACAGCCAGAGCGATTTTACGGTCGTGAACGCGGCTGCGCTTTCGTCAAAAGGCACTCTCTGGTGCAGTCTCAGCAACGGCAGCGCGGTAGAAGTTGACAGCAGCGGACAAATCGTCAAAACCGTCAAAGGCGAAGAAAATATGTGCTATATCTGTCAGACTCAGGACGGAAAAATGTATTCCGCAACACAAAACGCGGTTTACAGTTTCAACCCCGAAACCGGCACAAACAAACTTCTGAAAGCATATCTCGACTGCGAAAGAATTACCTCAATCATCGAAAAAGACGGCAGCCTGTATATCGCAAGGCACGGCAAAGGTTTGGAAATCTTCAACTTAAAAACCCTTGACGCAGAAAACCTCAACATGTACCAGATTTCAAGAAACGGCGGTTTTCTTTGCAACGACTGGATCAACGACATGCTCCTTGACAGCAATATGCTTTGGATAGCAACCGTTTCGGGAGTTACCTGTTACGACATCAAGACAAAAGAGTTTTCTTTGGACGGCAAAACGCACATTCTTAACGACATAAACTGTATTTGTCTTGAAAAAATCTCCCCGACGGTAACGGTTATCGGTACGGAAAAAGGTCTTTACGCTTATTATTCTGACAAACAAACGGTTGAGGTTTTTCCGAACTCGTCGTCATTGGAGGGCATAACCATCAAAAAAATACTCAACAACGACGGCAATTTGTGGATAAGCACCTCAAACGGTATCTGGCACTACAAATACAAGGAAAACATTTTTATCCCGTATATCGGGAGCGACGGACTTGTTGACAAAGAATATTCCGAAAACATCGGCATCAACATTCTGCCCGAACTGTCGGTTTTCGGCAATTCAAAAGGCTTTACGGCATTCAATCCTAAATACGACAGTTTTGAGACCGACAAACCCGGCACGCCTTTTCTGACGGACGTTTTTATCAGCGGCAACAAGATAACCGGCGAAGAAAAAAATTCTCCCGTCTTGGAATACCGCGACAATTCCGTCATTATGAATTTCACGGTTTTTGACTACGCCTCCACCAAAAACATTTCATACGAGTATTCCCTCAACGGCAATCCGAAAGTAAAACTGCCTGCGGGAGAAAATTCGGTTTCGCTTTACAACCTTCCGGCGGGCAGATACAAAATGGACATCACTGCAACAAACAACAACGGCGGAGTTTCTGAAAAACGCAGAATTTCAATCCTCGTAAAAGAGCCGTGGTACAAATCCACCGTCGCAATTTTGCTATACATTTTTACATGTATTGCGATAATAATATACATCATAATCCGCATAATCAAGGTAAAAAAACACAGAATCTACGAGGAAAAAACGCAATTTCTCATCAACGCTACGCACGACATACGTACGCCCCTTACGATGATAATTTCGCCTTTGAACCAACTGCTCAAAGAAGAAACCTCTGACGACAAACGCCGCCGTCTTATGACCATAAGCCGCAATGCTGACAAGATTCTTGACCTTATAAATCAAATACTTTTCTTGCGCAAAATTGACAAACAGCAGGCGGGAATTTTGTGCCGCAAAACGGATTTGAAAAACTATATCACGCGGAGCATAAAACTCTTTGAAGACACCGCCAAACAAAGGGACATCGACTTTACTTTCAACGCGCAGACCGCAGTTGAGGCATACGTTGACAACGACAATTTTGACAAAGTTATTAACAATATAATTTCCAACGCTTTCAAATACACTCCCGACGGCGGCGAAATCACCGTCAGTCTTTCAAAAGACAGCGAAAACGCGCTGATTGAGGTCAGCGACACGGGACAAGGCCTCAACGAAAACGACATAAAAAACATTGTCACAAGGTGTTACGGAAGCAGCAGCCGTCCCGAAGTCAAGACCGAAGGCACGGGTATAGGACTTAACATTTGCAAAATTATTGTAGAAAAACATCACGGCACAATTTCTGCGAAAAACCGCGAAGACTGCCGGGGCAGCGTTTTCAGCGTAACTATTCCGCTTGGGACAAGTCATTTGAAATTAGAAGAAATCGCCGAAGAGCCGGAAGTTGCTACTCAAACAACCGCACAAAGCAAAAACACGCCATCGTCAAAAATTCTGCTCGTAGACGACAGCGAAGATATATGCAATTATATTTTGTCGGAACTCTCCGGAAGTTTCAACTTTCAGGTACGGCACAACGGCAAAGACGCTTTGAAAGTTTTGATGGAAGAAAACATCGACCTTGTTATCAGCGACATAATGATGCCTGTAATGGACGGCTTGACACTTTTGAGAATGATAAAAAGCAACAACAAAACCAACCACATACCGGTAGTTTTGCTTTCGGGACAGTCGGAAATTGCCAACCGTCTTGAAGGTCTCAGCCGAGGCGCGGACGGTTTTTTAGCAAAGCCTTTTATCATCGAAGAATTGAACGTAATGATAAAAAACCTTCTGAAAAAGAACACGATTCTAAAAAGCAAATTTTCAGGAAATCAGGAGTTTTTGGAGCAGAACGTCAAAGACGTACAAGTCAGCAACCCCGACAAGGAAATCGTTGAAAAAGTCATCAAAAACATCAACGAAAACCTCGCCGACCCGGATTTCAACGTTACCGCGCTTGCAGAAAACGTCGGAATAAGCCGCGTTCAACTTCACCGCAAACTGAAAGATTTTGCGGGCATAAACGCCTCAAACTTAATCCGTAACATCAGGCTTGAACAAGCGGGCAGAATGTTGAGCGAAACCTCAAATACGATAAGCGAAATAGCCTACGCGGTAGGATTCAACAACGTAG
The DNA here is from genome assembly GCA_016287995.1 of Bacteroidales bacterium. Classification (GTDB taxonomy): domain Bacteria; phylum Bacteroidota; class Bacteroidia; order Bacteroidales; family UBA3824; genus UBA3824. Next base: position 6,323 of record JAEEXW010000071.1, on the reverse strand, counting down.
GACATTTTTCCAAGGTGTTTAAACAGCATTTCGGAATTTCACCGAAAGATTATGCAAAAATGCAATCCGAAACAGACGGAAATGAAAACGACAACGAAGAAGATATGTAAAATTAAAGGGCGAAGAAATTTCCGCCCTTTAATTTTTTTATAACTTTTCTGCCAACTCTTCAACCGATTTTTTGTCGGTTTCCTTGAACGCGCCTCTTATAGTAATCTGTTGCTCAATGATTTCCACGTCTTTGAAATCCTTGACAAGTTCTTTCATAATGCGTGCCGCCTGCGGTGCCCACGAGCCGTTTTCAATAAACGCAATTTTGCGCTTTTGAAAGTTTTTGATTTTGAGATGATGGATAAAATCAACCATCTTCGGAAACAGTCCGCCGTCGTAAGTCGGAGCCGCCAAAACCAACGTATCGTGTCTGAAAGCGTCTTCAACAGCCTCAGCCCAGTCTTCCTCACAAAGATTTGCGATTGCAATGTGCTTTGAGGTCTTCTTTTTCAAAACTTCCGCCAAGTATTCTGCCGCATTGCCAGTGTTGGAGTGCATCGTGCAGTAAGCGACAAAAACGCCTTCGGTTTCAACGTCGTATTTTGACCAAATATCGTAAAGTCTTACTGCCTCAGAGAGCATTTCGCCTTTCAAAATAGGACCGTGAAGCGGACAAATCGTTTGAATGTCAAGCGTTGCGGCTTTTTTCAAAAGTGCCTGAACCTGCGCTCCGTATTTTCCGCATATATTGAAATAATAACGTCTTGCCTCGCACGACCAGTCGTCAGGCTCGGAGTCATAAACGCCGAACTTTCCGAAACCGTCAGCCGAAAACAAAACTTTTGCTTCAACTACGTATGTCACAATCACTTCCGGCCAGTGAACCATCGGCGCGGTAAAAAATTTGAGCGTGTTTTTACCCAATTTCAACTCGTCGCCTTCCTTAACCGTTAAGAAATCAGCCTTTAAATCCGGGAAATACAACGGCAGCATTTTTTGCGCCGCCGCCGAGCAAACCACTTTCAAAGACGGGTATTTGTTAATCAACTCGCCCAAAACGCTTGAATGATCAGGCTCTACGTGCTGAACGATTATGTAATCGGGCTTTTTGCCGTTTAACGCTTTGTCCAACAAGTCAAGCCATTCCGCTTTTTTCGCCTTGTCAACGGTATCCATAATTGCAATTTTCTCATCTTCAATGAGATAAGAATTGTAGCACATACCGTCTTCAAGCATATACTGCCCTTCAAACTGCGTGATTTCCTTATCGTCGCAGCCGATATATTTTATATCTTTGTTTATTATTTTGTCCATTTTCTGTTTTAATTAAAACGCCTCATGCCGGCGGGGCAGTTCTTTCTTGAAAGAAAGAACCAAAGAACTTTCGGAGATATTAATTAGGGAAAGCCTTTAAGGGCTTTCCCTAATTAATATCTCTTAAAAGTTTTCCGGTTCCCTTTTTCAAAAGGGAACGCCCCGCGGCGAGCGTTTTTCGATTAATGCGCATTAGCACCGGAAACGATTTCGATGATTTCGTTTGTGATTGAAGCCTGACGCACTTTGTTGTATTGAAGATTGAGGTCTTTGATAAGTTCCGTTGCGTTCTCGGTTGCCTTGTTCATGGCTGTCATACGCGCACCCTGCTCGCCCGCAAAACTCTCCGCAAGCGCACTGAAAAGCACGGTTTTAAGCCACTGAGGTATCAGGGACGTGATTATCGTCTCCTTGTCGGGTTCAAAAATATAATCGCTCTTAAACTTCGATTTTTCCGCCTTGAAATTCAGCGGCAAAAAGTCAGTCTCGCTCACATTCTGAACCGCAGGATTGACAAACTCGTTGTAAACCAACTTTATGCAGTCGAACTTCTTTTCCAAAAACAAATCCGTTATCTCTTGAACAATTTCAGCGCAAACGCCGTATTCCACCTTGTCAACGGCCTCGTTGCGGCTTTTGTAAACCTTGAAACCACCTTTTGACAACTGCTCGGAAATTTTTTTGCCGATTGCGTAGTATTGAATGTCAAGACCGGGATTATTGTCTCTTAACGCAGCGCATTGTTTGAAAATATTACCGTTAAAACCGCCGCAAAGTCCTTTGTTGGAACTTACGGCAACTACAAGCACAGTTTTTGTCTCCCGCTTTTGAATGAAAACGTTGTCGGTGTTTTCCTTCAACGTTTCGTCCAAAAGTGAAAGTATCTCCTGCATTTTGTTTTTATACGGAACTATCTGAGCGGCAAACGACTGCGCCTTCCTCAATTTTGCCGCCGCCACCATCTTCATCGCCGAGGTTATCTGACGGGTGGAGGTGACAGAGGCAATTCTTCCGCGTATTTCTTTTAAATTCGCCATATACTATTTGTAATTTGAGGCAACGTCCTTTGCAACGGGTTCAATTGCCGCAGTTATTTGGTCGTTGATTGTGCCTTTTGACAAAGGTGTGAGAATGTCGTCTTTGTGGGCGACTTCGAGTTTGTCGATAAACTCCTTCTCAAAATCCCTGACTTTGTTTAGCGGCACGTCTTTCATCAAATTGTGCGTTCCGCAATACAGAATCGCAATCTGCTGTTCAACCCTGTACGGCGAATATTGCGGCTGTTTAAGGATTTCGACGTTACGGCGTCCTTTTTCCAAAACCGCTAACGTAGCCGCGTCAAGGTCGGAACCAAATTTTGAAAACGCTTCCAATTCTCTGAACTGCGCTTGGTCGAGTTTCAACGTACCGGCAACCTTTTTCATGGCTTTGATTTGAGCGTTACCGCCTACACGCGACACCGAAATTCCGACGTTGATAGCCGGACGGACACCCGCGTTAAAAAGGTTAGACTCCAAGAAAATCTGACCGTCGGTAATTGAAATGACGTTGGTCGGAATATACGCCGACACGTCGCCAGCCTGCGTTTCGATAATCGGGAGAGCCGTCAGCGAACCGCCGCCTTTTACCAAATGCTTGATTGACTCCGGAACGTCGTTCATCTGTTTTGCGACCTCGTCGTTGTTGATGATTTTTGCTGCCCTTTCCAAAAGCCTTGAATGGAGGTAGAACACGTCGCCCGGATAAGCCTCACGTCCTGGCGGTCTACGAAGAAGCAAAGACACTTCACGGTAAGAAACCGCTTGTTTCGACAAGTCGTCGTAAACGATTAACGCCGCACGACCCGTATCGCGGAAAAATTCGCCGATTGCCGCGCCTGCATACGGTGCATAATACTGCAAAGCAGCCGGCTCGCTCGCTGTCGCCGAAACGATTACGGTATAAGGCATTGCGCCTTTTTCCTCCAATGTTTTAGCGAGTTGCGCCACCGTCGAACCTTTTTGTCCGATTGCAACGTAAATACAATAAACAGGTTCGCCTTTGTCGTAAAACTCTTTCTGATTGATAATTGTGTCGATTGCGATAGCCGATTTTCCTGTCTGACGGTCGCCGATAATAAGTTCCCTCTGACCCCTTCCGATAGGAATCATCGCGTCAATCGCTTTCAAACCTGTCTGCAACGGCTCTGTTACGGGCTGACGGTAAATCACGCCCGGTGCTTTCCTTTCCAAAGGCATGTTGTAGACCTCGCCCGTGATTTCGCCTTTTCCGTCCAAAGGTTCTCCTAAGGTGTTGACCACACGTCCCAACAAACCTTCGCCGACATTGATTGACGCGATTTGTTTTGTGCGTTTTACCTGCGAGCCCTCGTGGATTCCGTCAGAAGAACCGAGCAAAACCGCGCCCACGTTGTCTTCTTCAAGGTTAAGGACTATGCCTCTGACTCCGTTGTCAAACTCTATCATTTCGCCGGCTTGTACGTTAGACAAACCGTATATAAGTGCCGTACCGTCAGCAACTTGAAGAACCTAACCGACCTCGTTTAATGCGACATCGGTATCCAAGCCCTGCAACTGCCTTTTCAATATTTCCGATACTTCACCGGGTTTTATGGAAGCCATAGTTTAATTATTTTAATTTTTCTTTTACTTTCTTTAACTGTGTTCTGATACTTGCATCGTAGACCTTGTCGTCTATCTGAACTATCAGACCGCCGATAATGCTTTCGTCGGTTTTTTCAAAGAGTTCCACCGAACTTGTCTCGTCCTGACCCTTGACAAGCGACGAAATCTTAGAAGCCGTATCCTTGTCAAGTTTTGCCGCAGAAGTGATGACAACTTTGCGGATATTCTTGCGCTGAGCGTAAAAACCGAGATAATTCATACAGATTATCTTCAAAAAGTTTTCTCTTTTGTTTTTAACAGTCATTGCAAAAAAATCCAAAGTCAACTTCTGAAATTTTCCCTCAAACATCGAGTTGAAAATCTTGATTTTGTCATTAGGAGATATAACGGGGCTGTCCAAGACCGCTTTAAAATCCTCCGCCCCGTTAATACAGTCAAGCAGAACGGCCACGTCGCCCTTAACCTCGGTCTCGATTTTTTGCTCAACCGCGGTTTGAAGCAACGCTTTTGCATATCTGACTGATATTTTGCTGTTGTTCATCTGCTTAAAAAGTATTAGTTCAGAGAAATTTCTTTAACAAGTTCCTTGACGTAACCGTTTTGTTTGTCCTCGGTCGCGAGTTCCCTTTTGAGGATTTTTTCGGCGATTTCCACCGAAAGGCTTGCGACTTTTGAGGTCAGTTCCGCCATAGCCGCCTCTTTTTCCGCCGCGATTTCTCCTTTGGCGGCGGTTATGATTTTGTCTGCCTCTAATTTGGCTGCAGATTGCGCCTCGGATACGATTTTATCTTTTGCGGCCTTAGCCTCGCGCAATATCGCCTCCCTTTCTGCACGCGCCTGTTTTAAGATTTCCTCGTTTTCGGCATTGAGTTTTTCCATCTGGGCTTTTGCCTGATTAGCCGCCTCCAACGATTTTGAAATCTCATCTTCCCTGTCTTGAAGCATTTTCAAGATAGGTTTCCACGCAAATTTTTTCAGGATTATCAGCAAAATGCTGAAAGAGAGAACCATCCAAAACAGCAGCCCGAAGTCCGGAGTAACGAGATTCATAACTTGTATTTTTTTTAATTCAACAAAATGTATTCCGCCCCAAGAGCCAACCGCTTTGCAAGCGGAATACTTTTTTTCTTAAAGCCGGATTAACCGACAATAACCAACAGACAGCAAACGATTGCAAAGAATGCAACACCTTCCACCAAAGCGGCTGCGATAATCATGTTAGAACGAATATCGCCGACTGATTCGGGCTGACGTGCAATAGCCTCCATTGCGGAAGAACCGATTTTGCCGATACCGATTCCGGCACCGATTACACCCAAACCTGCGCCGATACCTGCGCCGAATTTTGCCATAAAAGCCAAAGCCGCATCTGCGGGCATCGCATCAAGCAATGCGTTCAAAATAGTCAATAGTGTCATATCTGTATATATTTAAAAAATTAGTAATTCATTTTTTCAATTGTCAATTGTCAATTTTCAATTTTCAATTGTCAATTTACCGCCGGTTTTTCTTCATGCTCTTCTGCTACCGCCATGCTGAAATAAATTGAAGACAGAAGCGTAAAGACGTATGCCTGAATAAAGGCTACAAGCAATTCCAAAGCCGACATAAACACGGTAAAGAGAATCGAAACCGTAGAAACGCCATAACCTGCTCCCACACTTTTTGCTCCGAAAAGGAAAATCAGCGAGAAGAAACCGAGGGCGATGATGTGTCCGGCAGTGATGTTAGCAAAAAGTCGGACCATAAGGACAATCGGTTTTGTGAACATACCCATAATTTCGACAGCCGGAAGAATAGGCGGCATTTTGAGCCACCATGGAGTGCCTTTCGGCCAGAAAATATCGAGCCAATATTCTTTTTTACCGTTGATAGTCGTGATAACAAAAACGAACAATGCCAACACGCAAGTTACTGCGATATTGCCGGTTACGTTTGCACCGCCCGGCAAAATCGGAATCAAGCCGAGAAGGTTGTTAATAAAGATAAAGAAAAATACAGTCATCAAAAACGGCATAAACTTATCGCCGTGTTTTTTGCCGAGCGAAGCATACGCAATGTCGTCGCGGACAAAAAGTACCACGAGTTCCAAAGCGTTGAAAAAGCCGTGCGGGGCTTTGCCTTTGTTGTTTTCGTAGTATTTTTTCATCTTTATAAATATAAAGGAGATAAGACAAACCGAAAACAAAAGAGCAAAAACGTTTTTAGTAATAGAAAAATCCCACGGACGAACCTCTTCTCCGTCGATAATTTCTACGAGTTTGCCTTTGTAGTTTTCGGACTCGGAAATCTTAAAACCCTCAAATTCCTGCTCTCCGTGATGAAGGTTGGAAGAAGAGAAAATATGCAAACCGGTTTTTTCGCTATAAACGATACACGGGAGCGGCAGCGAAA
>JAEEXW010000070.1 GCA_016287995.1 Bacteroidales bacterium | reverse complement strand
AAACGTTACTTGTTCTGGCGGCAGTAATGGTAGCATTTTGCTTAAAGTCTCCGGTGGTACTTCCGGTTACAAGTATTTTTGGAGCAACGATGCTCAGACTAAGGACGTTAACAATCTTTCGCCGGGAGTTTATAAAGTTAAAATTACGGATTCAAAAGATTGCTCCATTGAAAAAAGTTTTATTGTGAATGCGCCTACGTCAGTTTTGAGAATGGAATGTACGGTCAGCGATGTAACCGTTAAAGGCGGCAATAACGGCTCAATAAAAGTGAAAGGCATTGGCGGCGTAGCACCATATACAATAACCTGCAACAACAAAACCGATTTCAAAAATCTCAAAGCCGGAAACTATGACATCAGACTTTCTGACAAAAACAACTGCACTGTTATTGAAACAGTTATCATAAGCGAGCCTGAATAAAAAAACGGTAAGTTTTTTCCTTACCGTTTTTCAAAAGATTCGCATTTACAGTCATAATTTATGAAGTAAGTCCCGTTAGGGTGCTTGGAAACGTCAACGGCGGTTGCAAAACCGTTTTCGATACGATTGCCGGAGAAGTCAAAAATCTCGTAATTAGTTGCTCTCGAAAACGTAATCTTGCCGCTTGTCTGTCCGTTGTTGCCCGGAGTAAAGGTTACCTCGGGAGCAAGGTTAGTATATGTCATCTCGAAAGAATAACGCGGCTTTTTTGTGCAGTCAACTTGCTTGATGCGGAATTTGTTGATACCACTGTGGAGCGGAACTTTTACTGTGTAAGAGTTTTCTCCCGGCGTGCCTTTGCCTTCGATTTGAGCCACTCTTACCCATTTTTTCCATTTGAATTGTTCTACTGCAAAAGTCAGGCTGCCGGCCTCGCCCTTAGTGGTGAAATTGAACGTACCCGTCTTGTCAAATTTTGAGGAGATAAGCGTAAATGTGCTTTTGGGTTTTAACGCGTCGCTGTTCAAAACCTTTGGTGTACAGCCTTCTTTGTGTGTGATGATTATTGTAATCATGTCGCCTTTTACAAGGTGAAACGCCGAAAGATTCAGTTCTATTGACGAGCGGTTTGTGTCGTCCAAGGCAGTGTTGCCGTTGACGGTGATTTTTGTAATGCAAAAACCGACACCGCTTGTTGCAAACGGGTTCATAATGTACAAGTTGATGCCTTGAAACACTCCGTCGATTCTCATTTCCTTATCGGCAAAAGCGTTTGAACAGGTCAACACCATTATTAATAGCAAAAAAAGCGAATGTTTAAACTTTTTCATATTTCCTCAAATTTATGTCGGAGTCGTGGTACTCCGTTTAACGCCGATAAAATTATGCCAAATTTATTAATTTAATGTAAAGTATCTATTAATTTTAATAGTTCATCGACGGCTTCTTCTTCGGGAATTGATTTTTTAACCATTTTTCCGTCTTTGTAGAGCGAGATTTTGTTTTTACCGTCGCCGACATAACCGTAATCTGCGTCTGCCATTTCGCCCGGACCGTTAACAATGCAACCCATAACGGCTATTTTTAAATTTTTATAATTCTTGGTTGCCTCCTTGATTTTCTTTACCGTCGACTGCAAATCGTAAAGCGTTCTGCCGCAACCCGGACAAGACACATATTCGTTGCCTGTTATGCGAAGACGGCTTATTTGTAGAATCTTGAATGCCAAATGCACAGTTTTTGTAAAGTCTCCGTTACTTTCAAGACAAATTCCGTCGCCAAAGCCATCAATGAAAACTCCTGCGCAGTCAGCCGCAATTTTGAAATCCTCTTTGCTTTGAGGACACAAAAGTACGGGATTTTTCATTCCGTTTTTATCTAACTGATAAAAAATGTAACGGAATGCTCCGACTTGATTTTTGTTTTTCGGGTTTGCAACAAGTGGTTTTGTTGTGTCTATTTTTGAAAAATCCGTGTCTTCGTCAACAAAAATAAAACTGCTGTCCTTGTCGTTAGAAATTATAAAATCAGGTTTTAAGTCTTGTTTTGAAGTCTCTGCCTCTTTTTTGTCGTTAACAATTACTGCGACGGCGGCTACACCGTTGTTGAACGGAAGTACTTCGCGCTTTTTGTAATTGTACGGGTCGTAAAAACAAGGAATTTCCGGCAATTTGTCCGCACCTTTTATATAGTCTTTGTAAGAGATGATTTCCTTAGCCGGGAAAATTTCGTTTTCGGGAGCCTCGGTAAGAGATACGCGGATTGTGTCGCCGATACCGTCAATTAACAGAGGACAAATTCCTGCTGCGGATTTTAGCCTTCCGTCTTCGCCTTCGCCTGCTTCCGTAACGCCGAGATGAAGTGGAAAACTCATGTTTTCGTCTTTCATCTTTTTTACCATAAGACGTGCCGCACGTATTGCAACATTCGGGTTAGAAGATTTCAGCGAAATTACAATGTCTGAAAAATTTTCCCTTACGGCAACCCGCAAAAATTCCATTACGCTTTCAACCATTCCTTCGGGCGTGTCGCCAAAGCGGTTGAGTATCCTTTTTGCGAGAGAGCCGTGGTTTGTGCCTATTCTGACGGCGGTTTTATACTCTTTGCAGACTTTTAAAAAATCCGAAAACGTCTTCTCCAAAAGTTTGCCTTCTTCTTGAAATTCTTCTTGACTAAGGCATGGCAAAGAGTGATGACAGAAATTGCCCGGATTAACGCGGACTTTTTCGACGATTTTGGCGCACTCAAAAGCGATTGCCGCGTTGAAATGTACGTCGGCAACAAGCGGCATTTTAACGCCCAAAGCCCGGATTCTCTGGTGAATCTCTCTTAACGCCTGCGTGTCTTTTATCGACGGAACTGTTACACGGATAATGTCGCAGTCGGTTTTTTGTGCAACGTCAACTATTTGAGCAACAGTTTTTTCAATATCGGCAGTTGAAGTATTGCACATAGTCTGGACGGCTATCGGGTTTTCTTGCCCGATTTTTACGCCGCCGATATTGACCTCGTATGTGAAGTTTCTGTTGTAATTTGTAATAGAGTTTGTGTATTCCATTTTTACTATTATTCTACGTAAAGGACCAAACCTTTAAGATATTCGCCCTCAGGGTGATACATCGAAACGGGGTGGTCGTCGGGTTGTGTTAATTGACGGAGAATTTTTACTTTTCTTTTTGCTTGCAACGAGGCTTCCATAACAGCCATTCTAAATGTCTGTTTGTCAATAGCCTGCGAGCACGAAAACGTAAACAGCAGAGACCCCGGCGCAATTTTTTCCATTGCGGCGCGGTTGATTCTCTGATAGCCTTTTACCGCCTGATTGGTAACGTTTGCGTGCTTTGCAAAAGCGGGCGGGTCAAGGATTATCAAATCGTATTTGTCTTTTTCCATTTGATCCAAAAAGTCAAAACCGTCAGTGGCTATTGCCTCGTGATTATCTTTGAAACCGTTTAATTCTCCATTTTTAACGGTAAGATTTATAGCAGTTTGAGAGGCGTCAACAGAAGTAACGCTTTTAGCACCCCCTTTTAACGCTGCAACCGAAAAACCGCCCGTATAGCAAAACATATTTAAGACCGTTTTGCCTTTTGAATATTGTCTTAACAAATTACGGTTTTCTCTTTGGTCGATAAAATAGCCGGTTTTTTGTCCTTCAATTACGTTAACGAGAAATTTCATACCGTATTCGCTGACGGTTTTTTCGCTTTCTGAGCCAAAAAGAAATTTGTTTTCGGGGACGATACCGTCGCTTTTCGGTAGTGTCTTGTCGGACTTGTCATAAATCGCAGTAATCTTTTCTGAAAAATTTTCCAAGAAAATCTCTTTGAATGTTTCCTCCAACTTCCACATGCCGAGGCTGTGAGCCTGAAAAACCAAAATGCCATCGTAATAGTCGCAGATAAAGCCCGGAAAACCGTCTCCCTCGCCGTGAATTACTCTGAAAACGTTGGTTTCAGGGTTGTTGGTGTAGCCCAAAATGTCGCGCATTTTTACTGCGTTCATAATTTTTTTTGTCCAAAATTCTTTGTCGGGCGTTACCTCGTCAAAGGTAAAAATTCTGACACTGATACTGCCGTTTTTTTGGTAATGTCCGAGTCCTAAAAATTTTTCGTTGTTGTCGTATACAGCAACATTTTCACCGTCAAGGGCATTGCCGATAGTTTTTTTTACCGCGCCAGAAAAAATCCACGGGTGCAATCTTAAAGCCGACCTGTCTTTGCCGGATTTGAGTATTATTTTCGGAAAATTGTATTTATTCATCGTTTCATATTTTTTAACGCCCAAAATTACTGATTTTTTTTCATTTTTTTATACCTTTGCACCAAAAATTATTTAAAATGGAAAAAGAAAATTCAAATTCACCGGTTAATAAATTATTGTTGGCATTGGTTCTTGTTTTGGCCGTTGCCGTTATCTGGCTGCTGATTGACCGCAGTGCACAAAAACAACAAGCGGACGATTTGATTGCGAAAATCGAAATCGGTAATCTTCAAAAAGATTCCTTGAACCGCGAAATGACTATGATTATGGATAGTTATAATCAACTGCAAACTACTAACGATACTATCAACGCACAGTTGGAAGAGCAAAAGGCAAAAGTAGCAGAACTTATGACAACATTAAAACGCACAAAAGCCTCAAATCTTGATTCTTTGAAAAAATACCGTGCCGAGGTGGAAACATTACGCGCCATAATGCGCAGTTTTGTGGTTCAAATTGATAGTCTTAATACCAAGAATATTATGTTGACAGAAGAAAACAACCGTCTTACCGGTCAACTCTCTAACGCAAGACACGAAAACCGTCAACTCTCCAACGTAAAGGATTCTTTGCAAGGTCGTGTTAAAGAGGCTGAGGCACTCAAAGCGCAAGGCATGAGGCTCGTGGCTCTTAACGACCGCGATAATGAAACTACAAGAATTTTAAAGGCAAAAAAATTCCGCGTTACCTTTACCCTTAATGAAAATGATATGACAAAAAAAGGTTCTAAGGATTTGCTCGTAAGACTTGTAAAACCCGATGGAAGTATTTTGATGAACGAAAGTTCGGGCTTTTTCAACTATCAGGGCAAGGAAATCGCGTATTCGTCAAAGAAAAATATTAATTACGACGGAAAGGCTCAAAACGCTGTTGTTTACATAATTTCGCGTGAAGTGCTTTCTGCAGGCAGTTATCAGGCAGACGTCTTCTGTGAGGGACGAAATATCGGCTCAGTAGAAATCAACATTAACTAAAAATTTTAAGAATAATATGTGGAACAAAATCGCAAACTTTATCCTTAAACACAAAAAACTCATACTTATTATAATAGGTGTGATTACCGTGTTTATGGGATACAACATGAAAAATCTCCGTATGAAGTATGCAACCGCTCTTATGATGAACGAAAGCGATACGGCATATCAGAGATTTTTGGATTTTAGAAAAACTTTCGGCGAAGACGCAAGCCTTATCGTCTGCGCTTTTGAAGACAAAGATTTTTTAACACTTGAAAAATACAAAAATCTTTTAAAACTTCAAGACAGCCTTAAAACTGTTATCGGCGTCACAAATATTCTCTCGTACACAAATGCGATTGATTTAGCAAAAGACACAACAGAAAAAAAGTTTAAGGCTAACAAAATCTTTGACCCTCAGCCACAAACACAAAGTCAATTGGACTCTTGCTTTGAGTTGGTAAAAAAGTTTAAGTTTTATGACAAAATGCTTTATACTGACAATAATTGTTACGTTTTGGCGATAACTTGCGATCCTGAGGTAATTTATTGCAAACAAAGAGACGTAATGGTGGCGGGCATAGAGGATTTTGTTCAAAAATTTTCTTTGGAAAACAATTCTCCGTATCATATTTCGGGGTTGCCGTATACCCGTTCGCGCCTTATGATTATGGTTAGGGATGAATTGGTGATTTTTGCAATTATCTCTTTGATAGTTGTTTCGCTAATCTTTATGATATTTTTCAAGAGTGTTAAGACAACGGCTCTTGCGGTTTTGATTGTCTTTACGGGTGTTATTTGGACAATGGCGTTGATGACACTTTTCCAATACGAAATGACAATGATGAGCGGAATGTTAGCACCGCTATTGATTGTTATCGGTATTCCAAACACCATTTATCTTCTTAACAAATACCATCACGTTTACAGAGAAATCCGCGATAGAGAAAAGGCTCTGTTTGAGACAATTACGCAAGTCGGAAAGGCAACTTTCTTAACTAACCTTACCACGGCGGCAGGTTTTGCAACGTTTCTTATTACAGGCAACGAAATGTTGATGGAGTTTGGTTTGATTGCAACCTTAGGCATTATAACGATGTTTTTCTTGTCGGTTTTGATGGTGCCGTCGCTTTTCAGTTTTGTTAATCCGCCGACCGATAAAGAATTGAAACATCTTGATACAAAATTTGTTCATAAGATTGTAGAAAAATTTGTTTATTTGGTAGAAAACCACAGAAAAGCGATTTATATCGGTACGGTTTGTTTGGTTGCGGTTTCGATTTTTGGTATGACCCTTTTGAGAAATGAGAGTTTTCAGGTTGACGACCTTCCCGAACACAATCAAACGTACATCGACTTAAAATATTTTGAAAAGGAGATGAACGGTATTTTGCCGCTCGAAATCTCTATTGACACAAAAAAGAAAAAAGGTCTTTTAAACATCAATACAATCAAAAAAATTGAAGCGATAGAAGATTCTTTGAAATATTTTAACTGCCTATCAAACGGTACTTCGATTGCTGACGGCTTGAAAATTATCCGTAGGGCCTATTATAACGGTAATCCTGATTATTATTCGCTGCCGATGCAGACCGAGTTGCCTTTTATCATGCCTTATTTGAAAGGTAATCAGGAGGCGGCTCAAAGCAATCCTATGGCGGGCAATTTGTTGAAGTCGATGATTGATTCCACATATTCGCGGGCAAGGATTCAAATGAGAGTTGCTGACATCGGAACGGTGAGAATGGTTGCCGTTACGGACAGTATTCAAAAGATTCTTGACCATTATTTCCCGCCAGAGAAAAACACTTGTGATATAACCGGTACATCGGTGATTTTTGCATTCGGTTCTCTGAAACTTATTGACAACTTGGTTCAATCGTTGGTTTTGGCAATAATTTTGATTTCGCTCTGTATGGTAGGATTATTTTCGTCATGGAGAATGGTGTTTATTTCGGTGATTCCTAACTTTATTCCGCTGATTGTAACGGCTGCGATAATGGGATTTTGCGGAATCAGGCTAAAATCTTCAACGATTTTGGTGTTTAACATCGCTTTCGGAATTTCTGTTGACAACGCTATCCACTTGTTTACAAAATTCAGACACGAACTTGACGCAACTAATTACGACACTCCAAAATCTGTTATCGGAGCATTGAGAGAAACGGGCGTAAGTATCATTTATTCAGCGATAATTTTGCTGACGGGTTTTATGATTTTCTGTTTCTCGCAGTTTGGCGGAACGATAGCGTTAGGACTTTTGATTGACATAACGCTGTTTGTGGCGATGTTCACAAATCTTCTGTTTTTGCCGTCAATGCTGATGAGTTTTAATATCAATTTTAAGAAAAAAGCGAAAAAGGAATAAAAAAAACGGGGTGCAATTTGTACCCCGTTTTTTTTATAGGATTTATTTAAACCACTTAAAAATATCCTTAAACCCTAATTCTTTACCTTGTTGCATTATACCGTTGCGGAAAATTTTTGCAGCAATTTTTATCAGTACAAATGTTGAAATTAAAAGAATTATAAAACTTGTAACAATTTGCCATATTGGTACATCTACCATTATAACTCTGAATGGCATAAGACTCGATGACATTATAGGAATAAATGATAGCACATTTGCGAGCATTGAGTCGGGGTTTTGTGCGATAGGTCCCATAAAAAAACACGGCAACATTATCACCCAAATTACATAACTGCTGAGACGGTTGAAATGTTGCTCGGTTTCGCTCATTGCACCTATTGCCGCATAAATTGCCGTCGCTGCAAAAAAACCGAACAAGAAGAATACAACCGATAGTGCCCATATCCTCGGCGTTAAAATTTCTGAAATACCCGATAGAGCAGTAACGTTTGAAAATGTTACCGAGACCGTGCCAATTATTATCCATGTTGACATTTGGAGAAAACTTGCCGCACTTATGCCTAAAATTTTACCTGTTAAAAGTTGTTCGGGTTTTACGGAGGTCAGCAAAACGTCCACAATTTTTGTGGATTTGTCTTCCAAAACCGACCGTCCAACGCTCAGCGAAAACATCATTATGCACATCGCAAAAAGCATAAAGAAAATCGTTCCGCAGGCTAATTTTACGCCGTATTCAGCGTTGGCGTTGGCGGCTTCGGCATTTTCAGAGGTTTCGCTGCTGAGTTTGTAAGTGTCAGCAGACTCTGGATTCAGAAGTCTTGAAACTTGTCCTTCGTCAAGCCCTAATTGTTTGATTTCGCGGCTGCGGTTTACGTTTTGAACAATTTGGTTGATTGTGTTGGTTATGTAAAGGTCGGCAAGTTTGTCTGAATAATAACTTATGCCTTTTATGCTGTCATATTCGATGTAACCTTTCAGGCGGTTGTCCAAGGTCATTTGACGGAGTGCTCCTGCGTCGGAATTTTCTATTGTTGTCCAGCCTTTTGACTGAATTTCGGAAATTGTCTGGATATATGACGGATTAGAAGCGGGTATTTTAACGCCTATGGAGATTTCCTCGGTGGTGCGGTCGTTGGACTGCGTGGTAAAATAAATCAGCGCGGCGATACCTCCACCCATCAAAATTGGGGCAAGAATCAGTGCTATAATAAAGCCTTTGGTTTTAACGATTCTTAAAAACTCGAATTTTACGACTTGTTTAATCTTTGATTTCATTTTTTATCGGTGTTTTGATTGGTGTTTTCTCCGTCGTTTTGGGCTGCGATGCTTACAAAAATTGAGTGGAGCGAGGGTTCGTCAACTTTCAGACTGCTAATTGTGCAGCGGTTTTCATACGCTTTGTTAACGATTTCTTTCATCAGTGCATTGACATCGGCTCCGGGTTTGAAAGCGATATTCAGTTCGTGGCCTCTTTCTGTAACGCCTGCCACGGATTCTATTTCGCTAAGAAACGAATGGTTGCCCGCGCAGTCTATTGTGATTGTGTCAGAGCCGTATTTGCGGCGAATGTCCTGAATGGTGCCGTCAAGAATTTTTTTGCCGTGATTAATCATGATGATATGGTCGCAGATAATTTCGGCGGTTTCCATAACGTGCGTTGAAAACATAATAATACGCCCTTGCGTTTTAAGTTCTTTGATAACGTTTAATAGTTCGTCGCTGCTGACGGGGTCGAGACCTGAGAACGGTTCGTCAAGAAAGATAATCTTTGGCGAGTGCATTATAGCGGAGATGAACTGGATTTTTTGCGACATACCTTTTGAAAGTGCGTCAATTTTTTCGTTCTTCCATTTTGACAGTCCGAAACGGCTGAGCCAAAGGTCGATTTGCGTTTCTATTTTCTCTGCGTTCATTCCTTTCAACGAGGCGAGATAACGGAGCATGTCGCTGACTTTTTGCTTTTTGTAGAGACCGCGTTCTTCGGGAAGATAGCCGATAAGGTCGCTGTCTTCGTCGTGGTAAGGCTCTCCGTTGATAAGGATTTCGCCGCTGTCAGGTTGCAGAATGTTCATTATAAGCCTTATGGTTGTGGATTTGCCCGCGCCGTTAGGTCCTATTAATCCGATGATTTTGCCTTCTTCGGCGGTAAACGAAAGGTCGTCAACCGCACGGAAACTGCCGTAGTTTTTTGTAATGTTTTTTAGTTGTAG
Organism: Bacteroidales bacterium; assembly: GCA_016287995.1. Lineage (GTDB taxonomy): Bacteria > Bacteroidota > Bacteroidia > Bacteroidales > UBA3824 > UBA3824. Next base: position 606 of record JAEEXW010000070.1, on the reverse strand, counting down.
CATATTGAGAGTGTGTATCTAATAATAGACAAATGTACGTTTTTTTCTAAATAAAACAAAAAAAAACTGCCTGAAAGAGTATTTTCAGGCAGGATAATTAATTAAATATTGTTTAGCGTAAGTTCGGCTGTTGGTTTTTGAGTAGTTTTTTATCTTAACTGAAAGCAATGCCTAATGCAATAAAGAGGATAAAAAACAATGTTGCTTGATGTCTGCTCATTTTCATTTATTATTAATGGTTTAACAAATATTCTTTCGATTATTACTATTACCAAAGTCGTACCAAAAATTAATTTCACATAAAAAAAATGTTAAATTTTTTATACTAACAAAAATTGACTCACCCCACATACTCCGAAGGCTTGCACCCAAACTCCTTTTGAAAGCATTTGCTGAAATAACTCACTGAACCAAAGCCAGTTTGTTCTGCAATATCTGAAATGCTGCACTCTTTTTGGGCAATCATTGCGGCGGCGTGGCGGAGACGGATGCTGCGGATGAATGACACGGGCGATTGTTGAATTATTGCCGTGAGTTTCTTGTAAAGTCCGGTGCGCTCCATACAAAGGTCGGCGGCAAGTTGCTCCACACCGTATTGAGAATCAG
>JAEEXW010000069.1 GCA_016287995.1 Bacteroidales bacterium | reverse complement strand
GTCTTTTTTATCCTGCGGATTCCTATATCCAACTGATAATCACCGTGGTTGTCTTTTACTGTAAGATTTTGGATTTTTAAGTCAAAAGCATTGTTTTTCTCGTTGTCAGGCAGTTTTAGATAGGCACCGATAGGAGAGTGGAGATAACCTTTCAGCGCAATTAAATCTACTGCTTTTACGATTGACAAAAATACAACTTTTCTTGCAAATAACCGCTCTTTATCGTTAAAAATTGAACCTGTTTCTAACAAAATTGACGAAGTGCCTTTTTGCATAAAAGTATCACCGAAAGCCTCCGGCGTAAATTTGTCCGTATATTTTGCTAAACGGTTGGGTATTAGCGGCTTAATGGCTGTGATAATTCCTGAAATAACTTTTACGGCGCGTTTTCTTGCGGTATTGAGACTGCCTATTTCATCACATTCGGGTGCAAGAACAGCCAAAACGGTTTGAAGATTTTCGGGTTTTGAGGTGTAATGCGGCTCCATATCGTGGAGATTCAGCGCAAAATCCGGCAAAAATTGTTCGTAAATTTTCGCTAAAATTCTTGCTTCGGGCGAAATCAAACTTCTTGCATCTCTGTTGATGTCGATTCCCTGAGCGTTTCTGCGGTTGAATTTTTCGTTGCCGTCGGGATTTAGAAGCGGAATCATTATCAGAGTTACTTTTTTTGACCAGTTGCTTTCTGAGTCCAAAAAGTTGATAAAATCCATAAGTGCCTCTGTTGAAACGGGTTCGTTGCCGTGCATTTGCGAAAAAATCAAAATTTTCGTTTTGCCCGTGCCGTAGGTCATAACGAAAATTTTGCGCCCTTCAAACGAAAATTCAGGTTCTAAAAACTTTATATTTTTTTTATCTAAATGTTTGCCTATAACTTGACAAAAATCCGTATATTTGAACCGTCTTTTTCGCAATGACTTTTCTTTATAAAGATTATAGTTGTTGCTTAAAGCGTTAATATCCATGATAAAAATTTTCTACAAAAATATAAAAAAAATGAAAACGATAGCATTAATAATTGTAATTTCCGTATTTTTTGCATCTTGCCGACCGGCTGACAAAAAAGAAAATGTTTTTTATGCAGACCAAGCCGCAGTTTGTAGTGTTGATACAATCCGCGATTTCAACATTTCAAAACTTGTCAACAAGAAAAACAAAGTTAATTTGAAGGTTTTAAAAAACGAAACCCCGGTAACGATAAGCGATTTGCAGGCGTTGCGGGATACGGTTTTTCACTTTAAAATTGAGCCGTCGAGTGCTGCAAAAGGTCTTACGATAGCAGGAAATGCGGTTTTTTGTTATGACAAAGCCGGAAAACTTTCCGAAATATTTTTTCATAGTCTTGATAACAAGCGTGTTTTTGTCTGGCCTGATGATTTTGCCGCTTTGTCTAATGTCAGCAATCCTGACAACACTATACTTATTTCGCAGTTGTTTGCAAAAATGCAGCGTCATTGGACAGGACATGTTGAGTATATGAAAATTCCAGATTTTCCGAATTGCATTACGCTTGAATTGCTTAACAAAAACAGTATTTATATGTTGGGCGAAAACGATTGTGAAGTCTCTCACGGACGTTTTGACATTTCGTCTCTGACTGGTAGGGACGGCAAAATTTACGCTATTGCCGACAAACCCGATACCCGCGATATTTACGAAGTGGATACTTTGAAAGGCAAATTTTATCTGACACTCGCTTACAAAACCACAAATATTACAAGTGAAGACCTTGATTTTGAGGTGATTGACGTTTTAGGCGACAAGTTTGTTTTGGCTGACGAAATTCACGATTTGCTTTACGTTCAAAGGAGCAAAGGAGCGGAAGAGTTTGATTCTCTGAGAATTAATTTCAGTATTTTGGGTGAGGATATGAGGCTTTGGAGCGGCAACAACGCAGGAATAGAGGGTATGACCGTTGACAACAAAAACTACCTCCTTTATATTGCCAAAGAGCGCAACCCTCGCAGAATGTTTGTTTTTGACATGAAACAGGGGAAACTTTCAGCACCGTATGACAAGGAAATTTTGCCGAATGATGGCGATATTTCGGATTTGTGTTACGAAAACGGATTTTTGTATATTCTTGACCGTCAGAATTGCATAGTAAGAAAGTTTGACGTTAAGACAAAGAAAAGCATTTATGCAAGTTTCAAGAAATTTTCCAACAATGGCACGCAACATAATTATCACGCCGACTACGGAATGGCAGAGGCACTTTGGCTTACAAAGGACGCTGTTTATGTCGGTTTTGACAACAATGCTGACCCTGTTACAAAATTCGGCGAAGAAGTCGGACTTCAAAAAGGTAGCACAAAACCTTCGATTTTTGTTTTCAAACGTCCGAAAGGTTTTTAACACATACAATAAAAAAACGGCTGCTTTCCGGCAGCCGTTTTTTTATATATGTTAGAGAAAAATTATCCTCTGATTGCAACGATACCGGGAAGTTGTTTGCCTTCCATGTATTCGAGCATTGCGCCGCCACCGGTAGAAACGTAACTTACTTTGTCAGCGAGTTTGTTTTTGTTGATTGCAGCAACTGAATCGCCGCCGCCGATAAGTGTGAATGCACCGTTTGCTGTTGCTTTTGCAACTGCCTGAGCGATTGCAGAAGTACCTTTTGCAAATTTTTCCATTTCGAAAACGCCCATAGGTCCGTTCCAAATAACGGTCTTAGAGTTAACGATAACTTCTTCAAATTTAGCGATAGATTTTTCAGCGATGTCTAAGCCCATCCAACCGTCGGGAGTGTTGTTAACGTCCGAAACGTTGGTGTTGGCATCTTTGTCGAATTTGTCTGCGTTAACAGCGTCAACCGGCAAATATACGTTTACGCCTTTTGCTTTTGCTTTGTCGAGAATTTCTTTTGCGAGGTCGAGTTTGTCTTCTTCGCAGAGAGAGTTTCCAATTTTGCCGCCGAGAGCCTTAATAAAGGTGTAGGTCATGCCGCCGCCGATGATAAGGTTCTGTACACGGTCGAGAAGGTTGGTGATAACGTTGATTTTGTCAGAAACTTTTGCACCGCCCATGATAGCCGTGAAAGGTTTGCGAGCATCGTTAAGTACCTGATCCATAGCGTAGAGTTCCTTGTTGATAAGGAAACCGAACATCTTTTTGTCCTCTGCAAACGAGTCAGCGATAACAGCCGTAGAAGCGTGTTTTCTGTGAGCCGTACCGAAAGCGTCGTTTACATAAACCTCAGCGTATGAAGCGAGTTTCTTTGCAAAGTCAGCCTGTTTTGCCTTCATTTCTTTTTTAGCAGCCTCAAAATTGGGATCGTCTTTTTCGATACCTCTTGGTTTGCCTTCTTCTTCAGCGTAGAAACGTAAGTTTTCAAGAAGAAGAATCTGACCGGGTTTCAACGCAACGGCCTGAGCGTCTGCATTAGCGCAGTCTTCTGCAAACTGAATTGCAGGAACGCCAAACTCTTTTGTGTACTTCTCAATAGCAGGAATAATCTGTTTGAGGGAGAATTTTGCCTCGCCTGCGTGCGGATCTACGTTTTTGGGTTTGCCCATGTGCGACATTAAGATAGCCGAACCGCCGTCTTCAATGATTTTTTTGATGGTCGGCAACGCGCCGCGGATTCTCGTATCGTCCGAAACCTCGCCGGTTTCTTTGTTCAAAGGAACGTTAAAGTCAACTCTGACAATAACTTTTTTGCCCTTAAAATTGTAATTATCAATCTTTTGCATGGATAATATAATTTTATGTTGTTTTGAAAAATTTTACAAATGCAAATTTATTATATTTTTTTATTAACTCCAATACTTTTTTTTCAAAAAAATGTTTAATTTAGTGCGGTTTTTTTATGCAAGAAAATTGGCGGTATGAATTATACAGTAGTCAGTGATTCGCAGGTTTTGATTGACGGTTTTGTCGGTTATGAGGACAGTTGCGATGGCGTAAATCTTGAAAATGCCTGCGGGCTTTTTGTCAGGGTTTTCGGTGCTAACAGCGAAATTGCCCTTGTGGCGCGTTTGCTTGAAATCGAAATTTTGGCGGTTGTTAGAGAGCCTTACGGACAGCGTTCGGGCTTTTTCCTCGAACATTCTGACAGAAAGTTTGACGGGGAAGTGGTTTCGATTGCTCTGGATTGCATTGCAACCCCTTTGCATAGTGTTAATGTGCTTTGTTATGCCGACAATACGTGCGGCGTTGCCGTTCCTATTTGGGTGAGAGAGAAGTGTGTGGGGTATATTATGGGCGGAGCGTTCATTTTGGAGGGCGACGAAGACCCTTCAATCGCACATTCCGTGCCTGTGATTCCGAGAAGGCGCATAGAATACGCCGTCTCAAAAATAATTGAAACCGCCTCAAAAATTCTTGAATATAGTATCCGTTACGTTTCGGACGGCGGTTACGGACCTAAAATTGATTACGATTCAATTTTTCGATACGGCAATTATTACGATTTTAACCTGATAACCGACACTTATATATTAAGCCGTGCTACGGGCGAAATTTTGGGTCTTGAAGACCCGACTTTCTGCACTTTGGAGCGTTTTTATGCGATGATTGTCCCCGAAGACCGTAAAAGGGTTGCTATGTTGCTGAAAGACACGGTTTTAATCGCCGGTAATCCTTTTACCATAGAGACGCAAATTATTCGTCAGAGTGATGGTAAAAAAGTTTGGATAGAAATAAAAGGTGTAACTATTAAGGACGAAAACAATTTTGCAGTTCGTGTGCTTGGCTCCGTTCATGACATAACCGACCTACGCACAACGCAAAAACGTCTTGAAGAGGAAATCGAAGCCAAAAACCGCCTTATGAAAATTGTCGGCCACGATTTGAAAAATCCGTTTAATTCGCTGCTCGGTTTTGCGGGACTTTTAACGGAGGCTCTTGATTCTTTCGATTATGAAGGTGCGAGGGAATATTCTGAAATCATAAGAACTTCTGCCTCAGAAGGTTATGATTTGCTTGTTAACCTTTTGGACTATTCCAATTCGCTTTCCGATGATTTGAAGATGGATATTCAGGAAATACCGCTTAGTCAGATTACTGAATCGATTGTGGATTTGATTTCGTTGCAGGCTTACAGAAAGGCTGTTAAACTCGAAAATAATGTAGATAGTGATATTAAAATTTTTGCCGATGAATATAAAATTTCTACGGTAATTAGAAACTTGGTTTCTAACGCCGTGAAATTTTCTTTGCCGTCAACCTCAGTGAAAATTTTTGCGGAAAGTCTTTCTAACGGCAAAGTAAAAGTTTCGGTCTATAATTCCGGCGAAACGATTCCCTTAGACAAAATTCAAAAAATTAATTCGGGCGTTTCGGTTGCTTCTACGTTGGGAACCTCAGGAGAAAAAGGTACGGGCTTTGGTTTGAGGCTTTGTAATAAGTTTTTGGAACTTCATAATAGCCGTCTTAACGCGAAATCCGAAGACGGAGTTACGGTGTTTAGTTTTATAATTTGAGAAAAAAGAATGTTGAAGTATTTTTACATATTATTTTTAACGGTTTGTGCCTTGTCTTTTGAGTTAGCGGCGCAAAAGCCGCAATCTTCTATGCTCAAATGTGTTGAAGCAGGTGTTTACGACATTTCCGGCATGGAAGAATATGCTAAAAAAATAGGAGACAACAAACTTCACCGTTTTGCAGTTTTGATTAATGGACTCAAAGATGAGGATTCTCTTTCGACATCTGAAAAATTTTTGAAAGCGGAGGCATACGCTGCAAAATTCAAAGACGAAACCGATAAAAATATTTTATTATCAACGGTTTACATTCGTTGGGGAAACTTTTTTAAAGAAAGGGGGTGTTATGCAGCGGCGCAGGAAAAATTTAATGCGGGGCTTAATTTCGTGATTAATGCCGTCAACAAAAAGCATGAGTGTATGGTTTTTTTAGCGTGTGCTGAAAGCGTTGTGGCCTCGTTTGAAATTTTGGTGAAAAATTTTCCGAAGGCACGGCTTTTGTGCGAAGAAGCGGAAAGTATTTTTTCTGACGAAAGATATTCTTCACTTAATATATGTATTGAAGGAAAAGCCAATATTCTGAACTCTCACGGCATTGTCTGTGCTGAAATTCCACAGTATTTGTCGGCAAAGAAAAAATACATGGAGGCTCTTGAACTATACAATATGTTGGAAACAAGAACTTCAAAATGTTATGATTACGAAAAAGCGACGGTTTATAATAATTTGGGCGTTTTGTTCGACAATGCGGGAAGTCTCGAAGAGGCACTTTTAAATTACACTTTGGCGGAAAAACTTTTGGAAAGATACTCTAAGAGTAATCAAAGTGTTATGACCGTTTATGCAAAACTTTTAACCGATAAGGGCAATCTTTTTAGAAAACTTTCTTTGCCAGATTCCGCAGCCGTTTGTCTTGAAAAGGCTTTGAAAATTTTTGACGAAAAAAACTCTTTTACCGACGGCGAAAGAGTGCAACTCTCAACGCTTTACAATAATTTGGCGGTATTGAATAGGTCAGAAAAAAACTACGAAAAGGCTGACGAATTTTATACTGAGTCATACAAAATAAGAAAAGAACTCGCTCAAAAATCCGACAGTTATTTAGGTCTTTGGGCTGAGGTTTTGACAGATTACGGAATGTTTTGCGTTGACAATGCCGACATCGATTTGGCGGTTTATTATTTGGAGCAGGCGGCTCTTACGCGGGAAAAAATCGTCGGCACTGACCCAAGGGACGAAAACAAAAATGCTTTGTCCGAAAGTTATGACAATTTGGCATACGTTTGTCTGTTTTCTGGTGATACGCCCGGCGCAAAAAAAAATTACGAACTCTCCGGACAAACGCGTCGCGGGATTCTCGCCTCAGACCCCGGAGTGTATCTCGACAGTTATTACAATACGCTCTCAAATCTTGCCTCTATATATAATAAGGAGGAGAATTTTGAGGCGGCTATTAATATTTTGAGTACTTTGAGGGAAACTTTGGAGCAGTATTCCGATACTTCTACGGAGGATTTTTATTATAAAAGTGCCGTTACTGATTATAATTTGGCTTTGACATACGATTATGCGGGCAAAAAGAGTGTTGCGTATGCCGTTATGAAAGAGGCGTATAATGAGATTTCAAATATTAGCGGCAGACAGAGCGGGAAATTTTTGACGGAGACAGGTGAAATTCTGCTTCAACTTGGCAACTGTGCTTTTGACAGCGGGGATTTTGTTTCTGCGGAGTTGTATTATGAAAAAGCCGTTGGAATCCGCACATCTTTGGCTGAGAAAAATATTATTTCGTATGCCTCGGCTGCAAGTGCGTTAAATAATCTCGGATTGTTGTATTATGCACTCAACAAGCACGAAAAAGCGGACGAGAGTTTCTTTAAGGCACAAAAATTGTTTGAAACTATATCCGAAGAGGATTACGATATAGAGGCGGCGACCGCCTATGCAAAAACCGCTATCAACATTGCGGAATGTACAAGCAAAAACCGCGACAAAAACCGTGAACTCTTACAACATGCCGGAGAGATTCTTAAACCTTTTACAGAAAATTCTTCTGCCGGATATTATTACGAATATTTACAAAAAGTATTGGCAAACTTGAAAAAATAGGATTATGATAAATTTTGAAGACGATATACGGGAGTATAACGAGACGGTTGAAAAATTGCAGACGGAAAATCAGGCGTTGAAAGACGTATTGAGCCGTTATCAAATTTTTAGCGGATATTCCGCCTTGCCGAATCTCGAATCGGATTTGAAAGCAAATCTTGAATACACAGAAAAACTGCTTGAAGTGAGTTTTGCGGAACTTTTGATTCCCTCTTTCTCAGGACAGATAATTTTCGACGAAAATGACGTTATGCCTTCTGATTTTGTCTATACCAGAGTAAACAAAGAGTTTGCAAGGTTTTGCAACATGGAGATAAAAGATATTTTGGGCAAAACCGAAAAAGAACTTCAAAACCTCAGATCCCCTCTTTGGATGGACGGCATTTTGAAGGCAACTAAAATTTTGGAACCGGTAAGTATCAGAATTAAAGAGCCAGACGGAGTTTTTGAGGTGAAAATCACCGCTTTGAAACACGACAGGTTTTTGCTTCAATTCAAAGCCGTTAACATGGAAACGCCGGAAGGTAAAAAACTGAAAGAGAATTTAATTTTTACTCGGACGCTTGTTAACGCACTTCCGATACCGTTTTTTTACAAAGACACCGAAGGACGTTATGTACTTTGCAACGACAGTTATTCAAAAGCAATCGTTGGTGTTCCTCCTGAAAAAATCATAGGAAAAACGGTTTTAGAACTCAGCGAATGTTTTTCAAAGGACATGGCTGACTTTTTGCATGATAAGGATTCGCAACTTTTAACAGAAAAAGCCATTCAGGTATACGAAAATTCTGTTAAATGTGCCGATGGAGTAACAAGGGTGTACATTATTACAAAAACGCTGATAAAGGATTCCGAAGGTAAGATAGTCGGAATTTTGGGCGTTATGCAGAATATTGACGAAATTATAAAAGCCCGCCGTGAGTTGGCAGAAAGCGAAAACCGTTACAAGACGCTTTTCAATTCTATTTCGCAGCCGATAATTGTGGCTGATGTTGACGGAAATATTGTGCTTTGTAATTCTACGGCGGTAGAACTTTTTGAGGAGGAATACGACCCGAAGACCGGCGAGAAAAAAATTCCTGCCGAGGCTTTGACCGACAAGGATTTTATCCGCACCGTTTTGGAAACCGACGAAATAATGACAAGGCGCGTTTCGGTGGTTATAAAAGGTGAAGAAAAGTGGTTTTTGTCAACCTTGCAGCCTTTGAGCGATTCTTTCGGCGAAAAAGTCGTTCAGATAATTTCGAGCGACATTACCGAAATCAAGAAGTATCAGAGCGAACTTTTGAAACAGAAAACCCACGCTGAGGATTCCTCAAACCTCAAAACGATTTTTCTTGCCAACATCGCCCACGAGACAAGAACGCCCGCCAATATTATCAACGGGCATATACAGATGATTCAGTCGGGACTTCACCCCGAAAAACTGCACTCTTATCTTGGGGCTATTTACAAGAACACTTTGAGACTGCTTGATATCATCGATGATATTGTGGAACTTTCCAAAATAGAATCGGGACAGATAAAATTAAGGCACGAAATATGCAGTATTAACTCAATACTTGAAGACGCTTTTGTTTATCTTAGCGATTTTCACGAAGAATCGGGTAAAAAGTTGGAATTAAAACGCACTTGTGCTTTTAGCGAATACGAATCCCTGATTTATGCCGACAACCAGTACATCAGTCAGGTGCTTAAAAAACTGATTGCCAATGCGGTAACCTTTACGCAAAAGGGTTATATCAAGTTAGGTGCTAATCTTTCGGACGGCAAAGTCGTTTTCTTTGTTGAAGACTCCGGCATCGGTATTCCGAAGGACAAACTTAACGTCATCTTTGAGCGGTTTCGTCAGGCGGACGAAGGTGTGGCGCGGCAGTACGGCGGCAACGGTCTCGGTCTTGCTATCGCCAACGAACTTGTAAAACGTATGGGCGGTGTGCTTGAAGTTAAAAGCGAGGTTTCAAAGGGTTCTGTGTTTAGTTTTTCGATACCGTACAAAAAAGCGGGTATGTAAGCATTTTAAAACGGATTATGAAAAGTTTTTTTCTTAAAATATTGATATTAACGTTTTCGGTGGTTGTTTTGCTGCCGGAAAGCGTTTTTGCGCAGACGGATTCTTTGAACGGAATTTTTTACGGTTATATAAAAAAGTTTGAAGATAATTATGCTTCGCAGCCCTATGTGGCGGCGGTGTATGCCGACAGCGCAAGGCGTTTTGCCGCTAACAACGTAATGGACAGCCTTACAATAGCACTTTCGTACAGATATTGCGGCAGAATTAAGTATGTTACCAGAAAATATCCCGAAGCACTTCAATACCAACTCCGCGCTTATAAAATTTATGTTAAAGCGGATATGCAAAACGAAATTGCGGCTTCTTTGGTGGACATTGCAAGAATTTATTACGCGCAAGAACTTTATGATTTGGCGCAAGAATACTGTCTTAACGTTATAGAAATTTGTAACAAACATAATTTTGCGGAGATAAAAGCAGACGCTTATGGCGTTTTAGGACGTGTTGCGATATTGTCGGGTAGCGGTTTCAACGAGGCGGTTTTCAATATGAAATATGCACGCGAAATTTATGATTCGTTGCACCTTTCTGACAAAATATTTGACATCAACGCTTTTTTGGCGCGGGCTTACATTCACGGCAACGCATACGATTCTGCAATGAAGTATCTTAACATGAACTTCGATGAGTACCGTCATGCGGCTCAAAAAGGCAAAATCGGAATCACTTATAATACTTGCGGAGATATTTATTATGAAACCGAAGATTATAAGCTGGCTTTGCAATATTACCGTACTGCCGGCAGAATTTTTCAGG
>JAEEXW010000068.1 GCA_016287995.1 Bacteroidales bacterium | reverse complement strand
CGATAAACGGTGATTTTGTAAAGTTTTATTTCACTTGCGCGGCTTGGTTAATGGGTTCTTTACGGCAGTCCCAAAAGGCAATTATTGTAACTGTCTTATCGTCAAAATAATACACCATCTTATTTTTACCGCTGACAATAATACTTCTGTACTGTTTTGAACGCCCTTCAAACAACGGATCTAATGAGCCAATACGAGGATTATTTAACAATAAATCAGTAATATGACGAATTTCGTCGCGAAAAATTTTCTCGAATTTCACGCCGAAATTTGTCCTGATATATGCGGCAATTTCCTTTACGGATAATTTTGCCTTTTCGTCCCAAATCAATTTCATACTGCAACAGCCATTTCCAATTGTTGTTCTTCTTCAAGTTGTTCCGCTCTTGCGATTTCTTCGTCCCATTCACGAAAAAAATCCTCGTTCGTGACATAAGACCCAGCGTCGATGCGTGCTTCCGCCTCGTCGAGCATGGCATTGATTTCGTCCATAGTGTAAGGACGGAGATTTCTCTCGTATTCCTCAACATCAAAGTCATCATCTTTTTTCGACGCGGCAAACGCCGTTTTAATGCTTTCCATAAGCATAAGACTGAGTTCAAATTTTTCGCTGTTGTTCAAGTTTTTTGCCAACTCCCAGCAACGCATTACTTCTGTTTTCATAGTTTTAAAAATTTTAGTTTAACGCCGTAAAATTAGAAAAAGTTTTTTGAAATCTCAAATTTTTCTATTCTCCGTCCACCATCACAAATACCGGGGAAATAAAAGTTTTGCAAGAATACACCCATTATATTTTCACAAAACTATAAAAAATGCGATTTTCTGAAAATATAAAGCCTTTTATTTGCAAAAAAAAATATTAATAGCAAAAAATGGAACTGATTAGAGAGGATTATCTGAAACTTATCCGCCCATCAAAGAAGAGAGTTCTGTAAAACGGTTCTTGGACAATCTCTATACCAACATCATAAACCGCGACATCATAAAAAAAAAGGAGCGGGCAAACCGCCCGCACTCCATTAAAATATGCAAAAAAGTTTGCGGCTTTATTCCACTTTTATGTGTTTTGTGTCTTCCGAAATGCATTGATTTTTCGAAATTGCTTTGAGGGTTACGTCGTATTCACCGACTTTGGCATATTGGTGGACAGGTTCTTTTTCTGTAGAAGAACCTGTTTCGTCGCCAAAATCCCACAGCCATTGAACTGCGTTTTCAGTGGTGTTTTTTGTGGTGAGCGAACCAATATTGACATTGCACTCAAAATTTATTTTCGGTGTCGGGAAAATCTCAACCGTGTCAGTTTTCATAAATACATAATCATCTACACCATCGCCTAACGCATAAAGACGAAACAAATATGTTCCTTCTTCTTCAAAAGCATATACTTGAACATCTTCTGTCTTTGCATTGACTTTTGCCAAGAGTTTTGTCGCTTTGCCGTCCTCTAATGTCCAAATTTCCCATTTTACGTCAGTAACATTCACTACTCCGCTTTGTAATTTGTGTAAATATGGTACACAACCGTAATAATGAGTCCCTGCTACGGTGTTTTGCGGTGCTGCGGGCTGAATTTTAATTGTATCCTGCATACTGTCAAAATATTTACGATCTCTAACGGTAAGGGTTATGACATATTCTCCTGGTGCTTCATAATCGTGAATCAGTGTCTTTTGATATTCAGCATTGCTAAGCCAGACAGTGCCGATTCCGTCGCCGAAATCCCATGTGTAGCTCACATCGCCCGGTATGGAATCGGCGCAAAAAGTTACAGACATGTTCGGCTCTACCAAAACCTTTGGCCCTGTAATAAAATTTGCTTTCAGATTTTGGTTTGAATCATTCTTTGAGTCGTTGTCATCATCGCACGACAAGAATGTAGTTGTTAGCAGCAGTGCTGAGGCTGTTAGTGTAAAGATTTTTTTCATATTACTAATAATTTTATATGGTTAAAAAAAATGTTCATTTCGGGTTGTTTTTTACGAGGCAAAGTAACGCCACCTACAACGTTAGTGCCGTATTCAATCATCTGACCGGCGTGAAAAGTACCTTCGCTGCCGGTGAATCCCTGAACAATTACCCTCGAATCTTTGTTAACAAGTATGCTCATTTGTTACTATTTTTTTGAAATTTTCTTTTTGCAAAAATATATTATTTTTGTTTTTATGAAAATTTTTCTACATTTTTTTCAGAAAAATCTGTATTTCCCGTCCGCCATAACAAACGCCGCCAAAGATTTCGGATTTTTAAAATATGAAGTTTTGCAAGAATACACCCATTATATTTTCACAAAACTATAAAAAATGCGATTTTCTGAAAATATAAAGCCTTTTATTTGCAAAAACTTCAAAAAAACATTTGTTTTTGAAAATATAAAGCCTTATATTTGCAAAAAAAATATTAATAACAAAAACAGCAAAAATGGAACTGATTAGAGAGGATTATCTGAAACTTATCCGCCCTTATTACAATGTTGACCTGATAAAAGTGATTACAGGTGTGCGCAGGTCGGGAAAATCAGTGCTGATGGAGACTATAAAAAATGAGATCATCTCCAATGGCATCAAAGGTTCGCACGTCATAAGCATCAACCTTGAAGACCTCGATTATGCCTTTATCACCGATGTAAAAGACCTCTACACCGAAATCGTCAGCCACATCACGGACAAAGAAAAATATTACATTTTCCTTGACGAGATACAGCACGTCCAAAATTTTGAAAAACTTTTGGCATCGCTCCGTGCAAAGTTCAACTGTTCGATATTCGTTACCGGCAGCGATTCCACAATGCTATCGGGCGACCTTGCAACACTACTTACAGGACGCACAGTGGAATTCGAGATTTTCCCATTCAGTTTCAAGGAGTCGGTGGATTTCCTCAGGCTAAACAACATTGAGGTCAATCCCGAGAATTTTATCACCGACTACATCAAATGGGGCGGATTTCCGCTAAGGTTCAGTTTCAAAGAAGAGAGTTCTGTAAAACGGTTCTTGGACAATCTCTATACCAACATCATAAACCGCGACATCATAAAAAAAACAAGTAAGATAGATAGGGCTGCTTTCAAAGATATTTCACTTTATATGATGTCCAACGCCGGCAAAGAGTTTTCCGCCGAGAATATAGCACAATATTATGCACAAAAAAGTAAGAAGGCGGTAAGTCAGCGTACCATTTACAATTATCTCGAAAAACTTCAACGCGCCTACATTCTTCATACTTGCAAAAAGTACAACATCTCCGGCAAGGCAGCACTTGATAAAAGCGACAAGTTTTACGCCACGGATACGGGTCTGCGCACTCTCAATACCAACACAATCAATTACGAGGACACTTTTTTTCTCGAAAACATCATTTACAACGAACTCTTGATTCAGGGTTTCACCGTCTTCACAGGCAAAACGTTCAAAGGTGAAATAGATTTTGTTGCGATTAAAGACAACAAGAAGTGCTTTATACAGGTTTCGTACCTGATGACAAACGAAACTACTATCAAGCGTGAGTTTGGCGCATACGACAAAATTACCGACGCGTCGCCGAAATATGTTCTTTCATTAGACCGCATCAATCTCAGTAACAATGGAATAGAACACGTCAATATTGTGGATTTTTTGATGCACAAAGTGAATTTGCATTTGACGTAATGGAGCGGGCGAAAAGCCCGCACTCCATTATTCTCCGTCCACCATCACAAACGCTGCCCAATATTTCGGGTCGGAATTTTTCGCTTTGACATAATTCAACGCCGCTAAAAACGCCTCTCTTTTGCTTTTCCCTAACGTCAACCCTTTGAAAAATTCCGTCATCAAAAGCCTTGTAGCGTAGTCGTCCACTTCCCAAAGGCTCATAATTATCGTCTGCGCTCCTGCTTTTTTAAAACCTCTTTGAAGTCCAAAAACGCCTTCGCCCGTAACTTCGCCCAAGCCCGTCTGACATGCCGACAAAACCACCAAATCCAAGCCTTGAAAATCCAATCTTGAAATCTCTTTTGCCGTCAAAATACCGTCATCGCCTTCGGGAAGTGCGCTGCGGTTTTCTGTGTCAAGCGCGAAATTTGCACCCGCAAAAAGCAAACCGCTGCAACTCATGGCTTTATCTTCTTCGCTCTGCTGTTTGTTGTTAGAGAAGAAACTGAATCCCGCGTTTTCCAAGTCGCTTTCTGAATAGTAAAAGCCGTGAGTACCGATGTGCAGAATTTTTAAATTCGTTCCCGAAAGTTTTTTAAAACTTTCTTCCGTGGCAACAGTATCGCTTAACGCAATTACCTCGTAATCCGCTGACCGTAAAAGTTTTGCGACGGTGTCGGATTCTATTTTCGAGCCTTTGAGATAAGTGGCAACTCCGCGTTTGCCGGTGCCGTTATTATCTTCCCCGTATTTTATGCCGCCGTAAGTTGCCGCTTTTTTGTTCGGGTTGATTTCTTTTGATAAAGCAAGTTCGCGGGTTGACGACAAACGGTAAGCATTAAATTTTTCAGCGAAAATCTTTCCGCTTTCGTCAGGCAAGTATTCAATGCCGATGGTGTGGAATTTTCCGCACGGCGAAAAATAAACGTTTTTAACCTCTCTCAAATATTTTTCTAACGGTTCCCAAACGAGGTTGTAAAGTTTTGTGGTTTTATAGTATTCGTCTGACGGAATATCATAGAAATCGTCTTGGGTAAAAAGGGTTACAAGTTCGGGCGTTTTCATGCCTTTTTTCAAAACGAGAGCAACATAAATTTGTTGTTTTGAAGTATCTTTGAAATTAGCAAACTCAATTGCCAAGTCGCTGTCTTTCAAGTTTTTTTGAACATCGTGCCAATCAATAGACAGATTTTTTGTGTAGTCGCCAAGTGATTTGGAAGATTGTACGAGCAGTCGTTCTTCATTATCAATAACTTTTAACAAAGAATCAGTATTTAGTGTTCTTGCATTAAGCGCAAGTTGATAAAGTTCGTCAAGTTTTGCACGGTTCTGTTTGATTTTATAATACCGTTTTACAAAAGTCGTGTCATGGCTTTGTTCTATGAGTTTTTGGATTTCAAGTTCGGCATTCAGGAGAAGACCTTTGGAGAAAACTTGACTGTTATAAGCGAGGGCGTTAAGGTCAGCATTGTTGATTTTATATGCAACGTATGGCAAATCTATGCTGAAAAAACCAGAGCGCGTATATGAAAATTCATATCGCATATTCCAAAAATCTGTTCGCTCCTTGCTTGTCATTAATGCAAAATTTTTCAAAATATAAGCGGTGGTACGCTCGTAGAATTGATTGTAATATTTTGATGCGTCATCAATTTTCCCGCTTTGTAAATTAAAGTTTGCAAGGTGGTATATAGAATTGGCATAGTTCGGATGTTCTTCGCCTAAGACTTTCTTCAATATTTCCACTGCAACTGTTCCTAACCTGACTGCATCAGTGTCGTTGCCAGCACAAGAATTATAATATGCAAGGTTATTTAGCGACCCTGCATAATCAGGACTTTCTTCTCCCAAAATTTTCTTGTATATTTCCAAAGCAATAGTTCCAAGCCTGATTGCCTCGTTGTAGTTGCCAATATAAGAGTTATAAATAGCAAGGAAACATGTAGCCGTAGCATAGTCACGGTCTTCTTCTCCCGAAACTTTCTTGTATATTTCCAAAGCAATAGTTCCAAGCCTGATTGCCTCGTTGTAGTTGCCAATATCAGAATTATAAGAAGCCTGGTTGGATAGCGACCAGGCATAATAAGGATTATCTTCTCCAAAAACTTTCTTGTATATTTCCGTTGCAATTGTTCCAAGCCTGATTGCCTCGGCGTCGTTGCCCAAATCAGATTTGAACTTAGCAAGTCCAATCAGCGACTCGGCATAATCAGGATGTTCTTCTCCCAAAATTTTTTTGCGTATTTCCATTGCAATTGTTCCAAGCCTGATTGCCTCGGTGTAGTTGCCCATATCGGAAGTGCTGCGTGCAGGGTTGGGGTGTATTTCTGCGTGATCAGGGTGTCCTTCGCCCAAACATTTCTTGAAGATTTCCATCGCAATTGTTCCAAGTCTGGCAGCCTCGGTGTAGTTGCCAATACGAGAATTGCTGATAGCAAGGTTGGCTATTGTTTTTGCGTAATCAATGTGTTCTTCGCCCAAAATTTTTTTTCGTATTTCCGTTGCAATGGTTCCAAGCCTGATAGCCTCGGTGTAGTTGCCCATAGCGTCATTATAAAGAGCAAGGCAATGTAGCGACGTGGCATAGTCTGTGTACTCTTCGTCCAAAACTCTCCTTCGTATTTCTAATGCTAAAGTTTCCAACTTGATAGCCTCTGTATATTTTCCCTCATCATATTTTTCACACGAAAGGTTATGGCAACAATCCGCCATTTTCAGTTCCGCCCTGTAATAATTCTCCGCCGTCGGGTCGAGTTGAGCCTTGTCCAACGAATCACTCTTTTGAAAATACGGAATCGCCTCCTCATACTTTTCGGCTTTGTAGAGTTTTGTGCCTTGCTTAAAGAATTTGTTGGATTGTCGGCTTTGCCCGAAAACCATCACCGGCAAAAGCAAAACTAAAAGTGTAAATATCTTTTTCATATTTTTTTATAAAAATTTTAATTATTCTTTTCCGTCCACCATAACAAATGCTGCCCAATATTTCGGGTCGGAATTTTTCGCTTTAACAAAGTCCAACGCCGCTAAAAACGCCTCACGCTTGCTTTTCCCTAACGTCAACCCTTTGAAAAACTCCGTCATCAAAAGCCTTGTAGCGTAGTCGTCCACTTCCCAAAGGCTCATAACGATAGTCTGCGCTCCGGCTTTCTTGAAACCTCTTTGAAGTCCGAAAACACCTTCGCCGGTAACCTCGCCTAATCCCGTCTGACACGCCGACAAAACCACCAAATCCAAGCCTTTGAAATCAAGGCGCGAAATCTCTTTTGCCGTTAAAATGCCGTCATCGCCTTCGGGCAGTGCATTTCGAGTTTCTTTGTCAAGGGCAACGTTAGCACCAGCGAAAAGCAATCCGCTGCAACTCAGGGCTTTATCTTCTTTACTTTGCTGATTGTTGTTAGAGAAGAAACTGAATCCCGCGTTTTCCAAGTCGCTTTCAGAATAATAAAAGCCGTGTGTGCCAATGTGCAAGATTTTTAAATTCGTTCCAGAAAGTTTTTTAAAACTTTCTTCTGTTGCCAAAGTGTCAGAAAGCGCGATGACTGAAAAATCCGCCGAGCGCAAAAGTTTTGCAACGGTTTCAGATTCTATTTTTGTGCCTTTGAGGTAAGTTGCAACGCCGCGGACATTGCCGTCGTCTTTGTCTGAATCGTATTTTATGCCGCCGTAGGTTGCCGCTTTTTTGAAAGAATTTTGTTTGTGTTCCAAAGCAAGTTCGCGCGTTGACGACAAGCGGTATGCGCCAAATTTTTCAGCGAAAATTTTTCCGCTTTCATCGGGCAAATATTCAATGCCAATAGTGTGAAACTTTCCCGAAGGCGAAAAATAAACGTTTTTAACGCCGGTTAAATACGTTTCTAATTTTTTCCAGACAAGATTGTAAAAGTCTGATTTTTTGTAATATTCGTCAGAATTTATTTCAAAAAATTCATCTCTGTCAAAAAGTTTTACAAATTCAGGAGAGTTCATGTCCGGTTTCAAAATCAGTGCGGCGTAAATTTCTTTTTTCGCCGCTGTATCCTTGAAATTCACAAATTCTATTGCCAAATCGTTGTCTTTCAGTTTTTTTTGAACGTCGCGCCAAGAGATTGAAAGGTTCTTGGTATAATCGCCAAGAGCCTTGGACGATTCTACCAAAAGACGCTCCTCGTTGTCAATGACTTTTTGCAGAGAGTCGGCGTTAATTTTGCGTTTTTCAGGCGAGGTTTGGTAAAGGACGTCAAGTGTGGCGCGGTCGCGTTTTAGTTTGTAGTAACGGTTTGCAAATGTGGTGTCGCCGCTCTGCTCTATGAGTTTTTGGATTTCAAGTTCGGTGTTCAACAGCAACCCTTTGGAAAAAACCTGAGCATCGTATGCAAGGGCGGTTAAAGTTGTGTCTGGATGTATATAGGCGGCAGAAGGCAGGTCTTTGGAGTAAAATTTAGAATAAAGTTTCCAAAAAATCATTCTTTCTTTGGAGGTCATAGAAGAAAAATTATTCAATATAAAAGAATTAATGCGCCTATAACTTTGGCTATACAAATCTATTGCATTATCATATTTACCATCAATAAAATAATAATCTGCAAGGGCTTTCTGAATATATGTATAGTTACGATGGTCTTTACCCATTATCTTGTTGTATATATCTAATACAATATTGCCAAGTTTGATAGCCTCTGTGTAATTGCCCATAGCCAAATAATATTCAGCAAGTCCTGACAACGACATGGCATAGTAAGGATGATTCTCGCCCAAAGTAGTCTTGAATATTTCTATTGCATTTTTTTGAAGGCTAATTGCAGTGATAATGTCGCCAGTATGAAAATAAAAATCGGCAATGTTGCTTAAAGAATAAGCATAGTCTGGGTGTTTTTCTCCCAAAACTTTCTTGCGGATTTCCAATGCCATATTTCCAAGCCTTATAGCCTCGGTGTAGTTGCCAATTTCGTCATAACAATAGGCAATATTGTTGAGCGAGAGGGCGTACAACGGGTGTTCTTCGCCCAAAGATCTTTTGTAAATTTCTATCACAACCGCCATAACACGTTGTGCTTCATGGTAGTCTCCTATTTCATCATAATAACTAGCAAGGTTGTTAAGCGATTGCGCATAGTCTGGATGGTCGTCGCCCAAAACCCTTTTACGTATTTCCGCTGCTCTTGTTCCCAACCTGATTGCCTCTGCGTAATTGCCCGTGGCACAATAATGATCTGCAAGGTTGTTGAGTGATAGGGCATACTCTTCTGTTTCTTCGCCCAAAACTCTTTTGTATATTGCTGTTGATTTTGTACCAAATTCAATTGCTTTGGCATAATCGCCACATACATTATAGAACCATCCAAGACCGTTTAATGAAAAAGCATAATCCGGATTCTCTTCCCCAACAGTTCTCTTTAAAATATCCATTGCAATAGTATTGAGCCTAATTGCTTCTTTGATATTACCCAAATCATAGATGTACCATGCAAGGGTGGTTAACGCTGAGGCATAACCAGCACTTTCTTCACCCAAAACACTCTTGCGTATCTCCATTGTCTTAGTTTGATACTCGACAGCCTCTGCGTATTTGCCCATTGCAAAGGATTCGTATGCAATCCCCTCATAGCAATCCGCCATTTTCAACTCTGCACGGTAATAATTTTTGTGAGTTGGTTTTAATTTTGCCTTGTCAAGCGAGTCAGATTTTTGAAAACAGGTCAACGCCTCACCGTATTTTTCAGCGTCAAGGAGTTTTATGCCTTTTTTGTAGCATTGTTTTGATTCTTTGCTTTGCCCGAATGTCATCACCGGCAAAAGCAGAAATAAAATTAAAAGTATATGTTTCATAATCAGATTTTTTAATGTTGTAAAAATAGTTAAACTTTTTGTGATATGAAAAAAGTTTTTGTTAATTTTGCACCCAAAAATTGACGGTAAATGGCAGAAAGAAGTTCATTCAGCGGGTCGGTAGGATTTGTATTGGCGGCGGCGGGAAGCGCGGTCGGATTGGGAAACATTTGGAGGTTTCCGTATTTGGCGGCAAAAGACGGCGGCGGAGTTTTTTTGGCAGTCTACATAGTTTTGGCACTGACATTCGGCTTTACGCTCTTGACAACGGAAATCGCAATCGGCAGAAAAACGCACAAAAGTCCGCTTTCAGCATACCGAAGAATCAATCCGAGGTTCAAAAACCTCGGCATAATCGCCTGCATAATTCCGATGATGATAATGCCATATTACTGCGTTATCGGCGGCTGGGTGATGAAATACGCCGTTGAATTTCTCTCAGGCGGCGGCGTTGAAACCGCTTCCGACGGCTATTTCACAGGCTTTATCACCGGCACAACCGAACCCGTCGTCTACACTTTTATCTTTTTAGCCTTAACCTGCGGCATCATTTACAGAGGCGTTAACAACGGAATCGAAAAATTTTCTAAAATTCTTATGCCGCTTTTACTGCTTTTGGTAATAGGCATTTCAATTTTCGCGCTGACAATACAACACACTGATTCTAACGGCGTTACCAGAACAGGCTTGGAAGGTTTGAAAGTTTTTGCCGTGCCTGACTTTACTGGTATGACTTGGGAAAGATTTTCAATAGTCTTAATGGATGCAATGGGACAACTCTTTTATAGTCTGAGCATTGCAATGGGCATAATGATTTCTTACGGCTCTTACGTCAAGGAAAACAGCAACCTGGTAAAAAACATCAACCGCATAGAAATTTTTGACACCGCCGTGGCTTTTTTGGCAGGCGTTATGGTAATTCCGGTGGTTTATGTCTTTACCGGTTATGAAGGCATGAGTTCTTCGGGACCGGGACTG
>JAEEXW010000067.1 GCA_016287995.1 Bacteroidales bacterium | reverse complement strand
GGCGTTGGCATTATATCGAAGACGCGGACGTAAAACTAAAATAAGAATTTATACAAAGCAGAAAGCAAAAAATGAAAAAGAAGTTGTGTATTTTTTTGTTGACGGTGTTTGCCGTTTTACCGTTTTTTTCTTCGTGCGGCTCGGTAAAGGATTGCGACCAAATCGGAGAGGAGTTTTATGATTGTCTGCAAAACGAAAACTACGAAAGGGTGTTTTCTTTGTTGGACAATGAGGCGTTGAAATATACTCCGAAAGAAATTTGGCTGGACGGTTTTAAATACAAGAAAAAAAATCTTGGCACTATGTTAAGGGCTCAGCGTATTGCCTTTGAAAGCATTACACAGGATAGAGTAACAAGGGTCGGGATAAAATATAAAGTGATTTATGCCGGTGCTGATATGTTTGAAAAGTTGGAGTTTATAGAGCGGGACGGTGATTATAAAATCACGTTTTACCAGTTCAATACTGACTCTTTGCTTGTAGACTGAAAACAGTGAACAAAAATGATGACGGAAACGGCGTTGAAAGCACTCAACAAACTTATGGCATTGTGTTCAAAAACCGAAAAATGCGAACTCGATGCTTTTACTTACATGGCTTCTCACGGGTGCAGCGACGAAGAAGCGGCTCTCGGTGTTGAGTATCTTGTTGAAAACAAGTACGTTGACAACAGACGTTATGCGGAAAGTTTTTTTTCCGACAAACAGAGGTTTTTGAAATGGGGCAGAAAAAAAATTGTCAGCCGTCTCAGGCTCAAAAAAATCTCCCCTGATGATATAAATTACGTTTTGGAAGTCTTTTCGGAGGCTGATGACGAAAAAAAGATTATGGAAGACGAATTGGCAAAAAAATTGCGGGGTATAAAAGAAGGTCTGCCCAGAAGAAAAGTCTGGGAAAAACTCATGCGTTTTTGCCTTTCGCGGGGCTACGACGCCGGAATGTCCTCAAACGTAATTGACGGATTGTTGAAAGATTATTAACTCGCTTTATGGAAAGACAACAAACAATACTTGCCGTAGACGACAGCAGTCTCAACCTTGTAATGCTCAGCGCAATGCTTGGCAACGAGTACAGGGTTGTAACCGCTCAGGACGGCGTACAGGCTGTAATAGCGGCAGTTAACGAAAAGCCTGACTTGATTTTGCTTGACATTATGCTGCCCGGAAAGGACGGTTTTGAAATTTGTACGCAGTTGAAGAAAAATTCCAAAACCAGGGATATTCCCGTTATGTTCATTACGGCGCGTGCCGATTCTCAAAGTATCGTCAAAGGGCTTTCTATCGGGGCATGTGATTATGTTTGCAAACCTTTTGCAAGCGACGAACTCTTGAACAGGATAAAAATTCAGTTGGAGGCCGCCTCGCGCCAGAAAATTCTTGCGGGACGTTTGCAGGAGGCTGAAAAACGTGCCGAAATTCTCGACCGCAAATATTCCGTCCTCCAAATGATGAAAGACAATATGCCCTGCGCCGAAATGATTTGCGAGAGAAACGGCAAAATCGTCTCCGCTTCGCCTTCCTGCAACAAGGTTTTCTGTTATCAGGGCGAGATTGACGGTCTTGATTTTTGGGATATCGCCGAGACCGAAAAGGACAGGGACGTTCTCAAAGACTTTTTTGACGGCGTTTTGGAAAAAGGTCAGTCAGTGTTAAGATACGTTCTCAACCGTAAAAAAGGCGGCAGAAAACTTGTCCTTGAATCCAAGGGAAAACTCCTTGACAAGACTTCGAGCGGGTTGGTTGTCATTAACACCGAAAACATCACGGGCGCACTTTCGTCGCAGGTTGACGTCAGAAAAAATCTTGAATTTCAAAAAGACCTGAGACTGATTTCGCAGACAGCGGGCGGTATTCAGGGTTTTACTTCGGCGTGCATTTATCTTGTTAATTCGCTCATGAAGTTGACAAGCGCGTCGGAAATAATCCTGCTTTTGGGCAGAAAAGACAAAAAGACGGAATTTTTCTATCACAACAGCCGTCTTAAAACCTGCAAAAAAGGACAACTTCCTCCAACGGAAAACGATTACAGCGGTTTTGTAAGGCTTTTGAAAGAAAACTCCGGCTCTGTGATTTGCAACATTCAAGACCCGTATATTCCGAAAGTGATTTCGTCAAGAGGGCAGAGGTATATCCTTTATCCGATAGTTATCGGCGAAATGCTGGCGGGAGTATTTTATGTGTGCAAAAATTCCGTTTCGGGAATCACGCAGGAAAACGTTTACGCGGTGGCAACGGTTGCGGGCTTGGTCAAAAACAACATAAACAAAAAGATTTACGAAAAGAAAATCATAAGGCAGGAAAAGGAGATTTCCAACCTTTTTAAATACAACGCCAACGGCATAATTTCCGTTGATCAGGATTTTATACTTCAACGTTACAACCGCCGTTTCTTGGAACTTTTTGACATTCCGGGCAGTGCCGATTTTACGGGCAGAAGGCTTGACACGGTGCTCAAAGGTCAGGTCTTAAAAGACGTTGTCCGTCTTATCGACAAGGTCGGAAAACCGCCTTTGTTTGAGACTGCGCCGCTTGTGCAGTTGAAAGAGGACGGCTCAAAAATGTACATCGAGGCTACGGCTTCAAAAATCACCGTTGCTGGCGATACGATATGTTCTTTGGTTTTTGCGGACGTAACGGGGCTCAGAAATATCGACAACGCCGTCCTTACCGCAACCACGCTCGCCGAGGAAAAAGAACGGACAAGGCTTGCGCAGGAACTTCACGACGGTCTCGGAGCGCAGTTGTCGAGCATCAACATTTACATCAACCTGATTCTCTCCGGCGGCGTGGAGACTTCCGAAATTTTCCGGACTCTGAAACTTACGAAAGACATTCTCGGCGAGGCAATTTCGGGCGTAAAAGAGATTGCGGACAATCTTCACCCCGTGATTTTGACACGTTTCGGACTTGTGGCGACGATTAACAACATAATCGAAGGCTTGGAAAATTCAAGGCTGATAAAATTCGGTTTTACACATTCCGAATACGTCCCCTTGGAAGACAAAAACCTCGAACTGAACGTTTACCGTATTATCAACGAGTTGATTAATAATACGATGAAACATTCAAAAGCAAAAAATACGGCTATAAGCCTTGTCAGCGAAAAAGATTCGCTTGTCTTGGAATATGCCGACGATGGAGTCGGTTTTGACTCTTCGGTGGTCTCGTATTCGGGCGACTCAAAATCCGGACACGGACTTCAAAACATAAAGGCGAGGGTAAAGGCTGTTGACGGAAAGTTCTTTTTCAGGTCTTCTCCGGGGCGCGGGTTTCAGGTTTTGATACGGATTCCCGTCCTTCACAAAGAAAAAAATTAAAAGTTGAATAAAAAATAAACCTATTATAATATGAGCAAGATAAAAGTAATACTTGTAGACGACAAATTGGTATACAGAAATGCCATAAAAACATTGTTGCAGAAATTGGGCGACGTTGATATTATCGCAGAGGCGTCAAACGGCAAGGAGTTTCTTAACCTTCTTGACACCTGCGATCCCGACCTCGTTTTTATAGACATCGAAATGCCGGAAATGAACGGTATCGAGGCTACGAAAGAGGCTCTTAAAATCAACCCCGCTTTGGTTATAATCGGACTTTCGATGTATGACAACAAGAAGTATGTCAACGATTTGATAGAGGCGGGCGCGAGAGGCTATCTCTTGAAACTGAGCGACAACGCTTCAATTTTCTCGCAGATTCTCAAAAATCCGAGAGCCGAGGTTTTCTTCTCAAAGGAAATCTCTCCCGAAAAAGACACCGCAGAAAACAGCAAAAAGACGGTTTTGATTGCGGACGATTTTGAGAACACCCGTTTTGTCATCGAGTTCACCCTGAAACAGGCTGGCTACGACGTTATCAAAGCCTGCGACGGTCAGGACGCTTTGAAATATTTTGACGGCAGAAAAATCGACCTTCTTGTCACCGACCTTAATATGCCGAGAAAAAACGGTCTTGAACTGGCTGAAACCGTGAAAAAAATCCCTCAGTACAGGGGCATTCCGATTCTCCTGCTGACCACCGAAATCAACGAGGAAAAGAAACAAAAGTCCAAACAAATCGGCATTACCGGCTGGATTCAAAAACCTTTTGTCATCGACAAGTTTTTGATGTTCATCAAGAAAGCCCTTCAATAAAAAGAAAAGCGTTTTGTTTGAAGAAAAACCGTTAAAAATTTAAGTGATTTCGCGATGATGTTGGAGCAGTTTAAACAAAAATATATCGAAGAGGTCAACGACCTTCTAAACGATCTTGAGGATACGGTTCTCGTCTTGGAGCAGAATCCGGGTTCGGCTGACGGTATTAATCAGGTTTTCCGCGTGATGCACACCATAAAAGGCACGGCGGGAATGTATGATTTTAAGACGGTGGAAAAAATCACGCACGATGTTGAAAGCATTTACGGCAAAATCCGCGACTCCTCGCTTTCGGTAAGCACCGAGGTTTTGAACGTAACTTTGGAGGGCGTAGACCTTATCCGCAATCTGCTCAAAAACGGCGAAAGCAGTCTTCAAGAAGAAGTTGCCGCCTTTTTTGTAAAATTGGCGGCGGTGTCTTCCGACTCTGACGGCGGTGAGATGTTTTCCCCCGTCGGCGTTGCTGACTCAGGGCAGGCAGGCGGCGGTTTTGTTACCTATTACCTGCTTTTTGAGCCGGAGGCTGACATCAAAGACCGCGGCATTAATATCAGCGGTATACTTTCCGACATTGACGCGGCGGGCGAGGGCGTTATAATGCCCCGGTACCGCACCGGAGATGCCGCCGGAAAATACAACACTTACTGGGAGGCGGTTTTTTCAACGCAGAAATCTTATCAGGATTTGACCGAGATTTTCCTTTTTGTGGAAGACGAGGTAAAAATTACGAAAATTGCCGATGGCGATCTTTTCAAAAATCCGGATTTTATTGCCGAACTTACTTCACTTCAAGAGTCGGAACAGAATTATTTTGACATAGGCAAGTTGACAACCTTTGCGGGAGGCGGCAAGCCTATTTCGGACAAACCGATGCTTGAACTCCCGGCAGAGGAGGTAAAAACAGAGAAAAAGGCCGTCAAAAAAGAGGACACCGTTTCGGCGGAAGAAAAAATCATAAACCGCGCCGTTGCCGCCGCTGACACCAAAACAAGCAGCGTAAAAGTGGATTCCGACAAGTTGGACGAACTTATGAACCTTGTTTCGGAACTCGTTACCACAAAGGCGGAAATGATGCTGCTTTTTGAAAAATACAACATTCAGGAACTCGGAACGCTTTGTGAAAAAGTGGACCGTCTTTCCAACCGTTTCAAAGACAACGCGCTCTCTATCCGTCTTGTGCCGATTGAAAGCCTTATGCTGAGGTTTCAGCGTTTGGTGAGGGATCTTAGCGCGGAGTTGGGCAAAAAAATTGATTTCAAGACCGACGGCACGGACACCGAACTCGACAAAACCATTATCGACAACCTCTCAGTGCCGCTGATGCACATTATCCGCAACAGCATCGACCACGGAATAGAACCGCCTGAGGTAAGGCTCGCAAACAACAAGTCTGAACACGGACTTATCAAGTTTACGGCTTTTTATTCCGGCAACAACGTTTTCATTCAGATTCAGGACGACGGCGCGGGCATAGACTGCGAGGCGTTGAGAAAAAAAGCAATCGAAAAAGGCTTTTTGAAACCTTCCGACAAACTCTCCGACAAGCAGTTGATGGAGTTGATTTTTATGCCGGGATTTTCTACGGCTGAAAAAATTACGGGAATCTCCGGACGCGGTGTCGGAATGGACGTCGTAAAACAAAACATCGTAAAACTGCGCGGCGAAATAGAGGTTACCTCCGAAAAAGGCCTCGGTACGGCGGTTACGATAAAACTGCCTTTTACACTGAGTATTATCGACACTCTGCTTGTCTCGATAGACAAAACTTTGCTTTTAGTTCCCGTTTATATGATTGACAGTTGCACTCAGATTACAAGACGGCAGTTGGAGGCTGACAACGGCAGATTTATCTACGAAGGCGAGCCTACTACGATTATAGATTTGAGAAAAGAACTTGAATTTTCGGGCAAACCGCCCAAAATAGAACATGTTGTTGTCGTCAATTACAAAGATGATATGCACGTCGGACTTATCGTTGACAAAATTATCGGCGAACATCAGGCGGTATTAAAATCACTCGGAAAATATTTCGCAAATCAAGAATATATTTCAGGAGGAAGTATTTTGGGAGACGGCAGCATTGCCCTTGTTTTGGACGTGCCGAAGTTGATAAAACAAATGGAAAAATCTGAAAACTAAAAAACAAAAAATATGGAAGATTACAGCAGTGCAATACCGTATCTTTCGTTTCAACTTAATCAGGATTTGTATGCGTACAAAATTTCGGACGTGGTTGAAGTGATTGATTTGCAAAAAATTACCGTGATTCCTAAAACTCCGCCGTATATTATGGGCGTGATAAATTTTAGGGGTGATATTTTGCCTCTGATAGACATTAGAAAGGAGTGCGGGCTTAATTGCGACAGCGATTTTGACGTGGACAGCGTTATCATAGTTTTGGACGTCAACAAGGAGGATAGTGAAAATCGTTTTCTTGTCGGCTCCATTGTCAACGCAGTGAGGGACGTTGTGGAGGTAAAACCTGTTGACATTATGCCGATACCAAATTTTGACAACAGAATCAATCCAGAATTTGCGGAAGGCATTTTCAAACACAACGACAATTTTATAACGGTTTTGGATATTCCCGCCGTTTTTTCCATTGATAAAAATATGCAAAGCAAACAGAACAGATTATGAAATTTGGGTTTAAAAATATTTTTTCGGCGGATAAATTCAGGAATTTGTTTTTTAGCAGCAAAATCAGCACTATAATCCGTCGCTGGATGGTTGGAATGGTTTTGTGCGCCCTCGGCTTAAAACTTTTGTTTTCTGTCGTCAACCTCAACCGTGCTTTGGAAAACGCCTCAATCGGCAGTTTAAGGCAGGTTGTAGCCGTAGCAAAAAGCGGCATTACAAAAAGAATAGATAAGTGCATATATGAGTGCGGTGTTTTGGCTCAGACTTTTACAACGCCTGTTATTTCGGATTCTTTGAGCGTAAATTTTAGCCGTAACGACATTATAAAAATTCTCGGCGTTAACTATATTGACGACGAGGCGTGTGAGGTTATGGGCGTTTATTACGACTGGGAGGCTTTTGACGGCAAGGACGAGCAGTTGAAAAAAGACCCGATGTTTGAAAAATATTACGGCAGAATGTGCTATTTTTATTCCCGTTACAATTCGGATATTTTGCCGGATATGAATTTTGTTTTTGACGAAAAGATGTTTACCGACCTCAAAAAGAGCAATCATACGCAGGTTTTTCCGCCGGTGGAAGTGCCTATACGAGGCGTCAGAAAAAATGTTATTCCTGTTTTTGTGCCTATTGAAAGGGACGGAAAGTTTTTCGGAACGGTTTTTTGTTATCTTAACGTTGATTT
The DNA here is from genome assembly GCA_016287995.1 of Bacteroidales bacterium. Taxonomy (GTDB): domain Bacteria; phylum Bacteroidota; class Bacteroidia; order Bacteroidales; family UBA3824; genus UBA3824. The sequence continues at coordinate 2,976 of JAEEXW010000067.1, read as the reverse complement.
CTTAACGAAGACCGTTTTGGCTGCCAGAGAGTGGAAAGAGTTATCAGAGGTTATGATTGTTGACAATAATTCAAACATTGTAACTTCTTCTTTGGAAAACAACTTTTTGGGCAAAAAGGTTGCTGAAATTCTGCCCGATGTCAACGGCACCGAACTTCTTTCTGTCAAGGATAGAATGCCGTATAGAGGGGCTGGTTTGGTTTTTTTGACTGAGCATATAGAATTTGCGCCGGGCAACCGTTGGACGATTTTTAGTTATATGCCTGAGAATCATCTTTCTGACGGTTTGAGTCTGAGGATAAAGTCGATGCTGGGTTTCAGTGTTATTATTTTGATTGTGGTATTGATTGCCGCGATTGTAATCGGAAAGAAAATTGGTTCGCCGTTGAAAGAAATGCTTCACGGTGTTAACATGTTGAATAGGGGAAATCTTGGCGTAGTTTTCAAGCCTACTTCGCGTAAGGTTAAGACGGAAATTTCGCAACTTTTGGATTTGTTGGCAGAATTTGTCGGTAAACAGCGTAAAATTGTTTCAGAGGTTAAGCAGTCGGCTGCTAACATCAAAAATTCGGGCAAGGAGTTAGCGCGTTCGGCCTCTATGGTTGCTACGGGGTCTTCGGAGCAGGCTGCGGCGAGTCAGCAGGTTTCTACTGCCGTTCAGGAGATGACAGGTTCCATAAAGCGTAACGCGGACAGTGCAAAACAGACCGAAGAGATTACCAATCAGGTTGCAAACTCTGTATTGCGTGCCAACGAATCCGTAAAAGAAACGGTGGATTCTATGAAAATTATAACTGATAAAATCAGCATTATCAATGAGATAGCAGGAAAGACTGACTTATTGGCTGTTAATGCGGCGATAGAAGCAGCCAGAGTAGGGGAGGCGGGCAAAGGCTTTTCGGTTGTGGCAGGCGAAATCCGAAAACTTGCTGAGCGTTCTCAGGCGGCGGCAAAAGAGATTGACGAACTTACTTTCAACGGTGTGCGTCAGGCTGAAAGTTCGGGCAGTCTTTTGCAGCAGTTGGTTCCTCAAATGGACAAGACAACGGAACTTATTCATGATATTGCTGCTTCATGTTCGGAGCAGGATATAAGTGCGGTTCAAATCAGCAATGCCATTCAGCAGTTGGACAACATTATTCAGCAAAATGCTGCGACTTCGGAAGAACTTTCAACCTCGGCTGCTGAGGCAAAATCGCAAGCCGAAAATCTTGACGCTTTGATGTCTTATTATCATTTTGAGAGTTATTCCGACAGCGAAATTCAGGCTCTTACAAAGCAGGCTCAGGATATTTTGAATAAGATTGAAGTGCTGAAAAGGCAGCAATAAAAAAATGACTATAATAAAAAAGGCTGTCAATTTGACAGCCTTTTTTATTATAATGGATTGGGAAAATCCTAATACATTCCGCCCATTCCCGGATTAGGCATTGCGGGAGCAGCGGGTTTGTCTTCTTTCTTTTCAGCGATAACACATTCGGTTGTAAGGAGAGTTCCTGCAACTGATGCTGCGTTTTCGATAGCAACTCTTGATACTTTTGTCGGGTCGATAACGCCGGCTTTTTTGAGGTCTTCGTAAACGCCTGAGAAAGCGTTGTAACCGAATGAACCTTTACCGTCTTTAACGTTCTGAACAACAACAGAACCTTCTTCACCTGCGTTTTCAACGATTTGACGAAGCGGCTCTTCAAGAGCGCGTTTAATGATAGCGATACCGGTGTTTTGGTCTTCGTTGTCGCCTTTGAGGTCTTTCAAAGCCTCGATAGCGCGGATATAACTTACTCCGCCGCCGGGAACGATACCTTCTTCAACTGCTGCACGTGTTGCGCTAAGAGCGTCTTCTACGCGGTCTTTTTTCTCTTTCATTTCAACCTCAGATGCTGCGCCTACGTGGATAACTGCTACGCCGCCTGCAAGTTTAGCAAGTCTTTCGTGAAGTTTTTCTTTGTCGTAGTCAGAGGTAGATTTTTCGATCTGAGCCTTGATTTGAGCAACGCGGTCTTTGATAGCCTCTTTGTCGCCGTTGCCGTTAACGATAGTTGTATTTTCTTTGTTGATGACAACTTTGTCGCAAGTACCGAGCATATCAATAGTTGCGTTTTCGAGTTTGAGACCGGTCTCTTTTGTGATAACTGTACCGCCAGTCAAAATAGCGATGTCTTGAAGCATTTCTTTTCTTCTGTCGCCAAAGCCCGGAGCCTTAACTGCTGCAACTTTGAATGAGGGGTTTCTAAGTCTGTTAACAACCAATGTTGCAAGAGCCTCGTCGGTAACATCTTCTGCGATGATAACGAGTGCATGTCCCTGAGTTACAACGGGTTCAAGGATAGGCATAAGGTCTTTCATCATCGAGATTTTCTCATCGTGAATCAAGATGTAAGGTTTCTCGTAAACGCCTTCCATTTTTTCAGAATCGGTGATGAAGTAAGGAGAAATGTAGCCTCTGTCAAACTGCATACCTTCTACAACGTCAACAGAAGTTTCAGCAACTTTTGCTTCTTCGATTGTGATAACGCCTTCTTTTTTAACTTTTGCCATTGCATCGGCGATAAGTTTACCGATTTCGGGATCGTTGTTAGCAGAAATTCTTGCTACGGCTTCGATTTTTGAATTGTCATCGCCAACCTCTTCTGAATTTGCTTTGAGGTTTTCAACAACTTTTGCAACAGCCTTGTCGATACCGCGTTTAAGGTCGGTAGGATTAGCACCTGCTGTAACGTTTTTCAAACCTACGCCAACGATAGCCTGAGCCAAAACAGTAGCAGTTGTTGTACCGTCGCCTGCGAGGTCGTTGGTTTTTGAGGCAACTTCTTTAACGAGTTGTGCGCCCATGTTCATGAACGGGTCGTCGAGTTCGATTTCTTTTGCAACTGTTACACCGTCTTTTGTGATTTGGGGAGCACCGAATTTTTTCTCAATAACAACGTTACGACCTTTGGGTCCGAGAGTTGTTTTTACAGCGTTTGCAAGTTCGTC
>JAEEXW010000066.1 GCA_016287995.1 Bacteroidales bacterium | reverse complement strand
CGCCAAATTGTGTTATATTTTTCTTAATCCATTTCAACGATTCTATTTGGTCAAGAATTCCGTAGTTGCCCGAAACTTTGTGGGGACTTTCGGCGGAAAGTTCGGGGTGCGTTAAAAAGCCGAAAACGCCGAGACGGTAGTTAATAGAAACTAAAATTACGCCTTTTTCAGCCCAAGCCTGAGCGTCGAATTCGGGTTCAGAGCCCCAGCCTTCGCGGTAGCCGCCGCCGTGAATCCACAAAGCAACGGGAAGTTTTGCGTCTGTTTTTCCTGCTGCCGGAGTCCAAACGTTAAGGTAAAGGCAGTCTTCGCTGTAAGGTGATTCCGCGCCGTAACCCCATTCAGTAGTGTAGCCGCCCGGATAATGCACAGCCTGATAACCAGGGTGTCCGAATCTGTCGCAAAGTTTTATACCTTTCCACGGCACAACGGGTTGAGGCTCTTTCCACCGTAATTCGCCAATCGGTGGGGCGGCGTAGGGTATTCCACGGAATACAAATACGTCTTTTGTTTCGGTGCTGACACCTTGAACTTGTCCGCCTTCAATTGTAAGAATAGGACATTCCTCTTTTTGACAGCATTGCTGCTCTGTTTGCGGCTGCTGACTGCAACCTGTCGGCCAAGCCAAAACTGAAATGGCTAATGCCGCTGTAAGAAATTCTCTTTTCATCGTTTAGGTTTTAAAAAAAATAATAATTAAAAGTGAGTTGTTTAATTTTCGGACAAAGGTATATTTTTTTTCTAAAACAAGTATCCCATTTTGATATAAAGATTTGATTTTTTGCCGGAATCTTGATTGTTGAATGGTCTCGCCCAATCAATTGACACAATAAAGTTTTCGTTCATAGCGATTTTTAATCCTATGCCGCCCGAAATGTGTGGACGGTAAATGTTCGATTTGTCAAAGTCGAAATACTCGGAGGCATTCTCGCCTGTGAGGGTAACGTTAAGAATAGAATTTTCTTCTTCTATATCAATGGGTTGAATCACAATTCCGGCATCTACAAACGGATTGCCGGCAATGTAAAAATGTTGTGTTCCGATGTTAAAATTAACAATGCGAAAACGTAATTCTACATTTGCAAGCAAAAAGCCATTTGATAATATCCGATTTCGCATTATGCCACGCAGCGAACTTGACCCGCCCAAACTTTCGTATAATACACGTTTTAACACTAAATTGTTGTGATAACAAAGCATATAAAAAGGTGTTGACCCAGCCAAAGAGAGTTGTGTGCCAATACGATAGGCAAATACGACTTTCGGTGTGCCGAGCGAGAGGTATTGCCGAAAATTGGCGTTGAATTTCAAACTGTTGAACTCTGATTTGCCACCAAATGCGGCTGTATAAGTAAAAAATGCGTCAGCCCAAATGCCCTTTGACGGTGCTGCCGACATATCTCGGGTATCGAATGTTGTTCCTATATGAACAAAGGGAAAACTTCCGCCACTATTTTCTTTGTCAGAAATTAATCCCCATTTACGGTATTTGTCGTAAAGAGATTCAATATCTGGTAGTTTGTCGTTTTCAGACTCTCCCTTGTTAAGTTTGTTAATGTTTACGCTGCCGACATTAAAACAGAGGACGCCTAATCCTGCGTTCCATTTAATATGCTCAGTTATAGAACCTTGAATGTCAGCAGCGGCACGAAACATATTTCGGCGGTATTTGTAAAATGCGCGGGATAAATAATTGACGGATTCGTCGTTGCACCAATCATTGTTGTAGACTGCTTGATAGCCGTTGAATCCGACAAAATCGCTCATTTCATCTGGAATATACGAAATGTCAAGGCTAAGACGATAACCGGGTAAAATGGCACGACTATCAAAATTTAATCTCATTAATCCGTTGTGTTTTGTAGTGTAAGCGGCTTCTGCATAGATAGAATGAAGATATTCGGGGTAATGTGAACCGTCGCCATGATAGTAGATGTTGGTGAGTGCGCCGTATTGAAAACCCAAATCGGTATCGTAGGCTATTGACGGTAATACACCGAATGTCCAACCTGTTTTTACTTGACTTTGTGCATTAACAGAATAAGATGAAATAATTAGTAATAATGTGATAATTTGAGATTTCATTGTTTTAATATTTACTGCTTGTTTGTTGCGCAAAAATATACATATATTTGAGATAATTAGCGAATAAAAAATTGCACTATTGCATTAAAACAAACCAAATTATAAACAAAAAGCGCAAAGAGATTTTTCTCTTTGCGCTTTTATATTTAAGTGTCAAACAATTTTTTAGTTGTAACAAGCCTCGCCGTGTTCGTAAACGTCAAGACCTTCTTCCTCGATTCTGCGTTCAACTCTGAGACCGTGAGTTTTCTTAATCAAGAGGAATACGCACAAGCCGAGAACAAACGCAAACGCTGCAACCGTAACCGCGCCGAGTATCTGAACGCCGAGCGATGTTTCAACGCCGTTGATTGACGAATCACAGAAAACAGCAGTCAAAACAGTACCGATTATACCGCCAACGCCGTGAACCGAAACTGCGCCGACCGGGTCGTCAATGTGGCACTTTTTGTCAAGGAACGAAACCGAAAAACACATCAAAACAGAAGTGATGATACCGATTAACGCAGCCGCCCAAACCGGGACACAATCGCAGCCCGCTGTTATGCCAACCAAACCAGCCAAAATACCGTTGCAAACCATTGATAATGACGGTTTTCCATCAATAAGCCATGTGTAAACAAGTGCCGCTAAACCGCCCGTTGCTGCCGCCATATTCGTTGTTACAAAAACGTGAGACATGCTTGTCGCATTGTCAAAACCGGTTGCGGCAACCGTTGAACAGGGGTTGAAGCCAAACCAGCCCACCCACAAGCAGAAAACGCCTAATGCACAGAGTGTTAAGTTGTGTCCGGGGATTGCTTTTGACTTGCCGTTCTTGTCATATTTGCCGACTCTCGGTCCTAAAACGATTGCGCCAGCCAAAGCCAAAACGCCGCCGCAAAGGTGAACAACGGTAGAACCTGCAAAATCGTGGAATCCAAGTTCGCTGAGCCAGCCGCCGCCCCAAGACCAGTGTCCTTCTATCGGATAGATTATCAGCGAGATAACTATCGAATAAACAAAGTACATTGAGAATTTGGTTCTTTCAGCCATCGCGCCGGAAACGATTGTTGCAGCCGTTGCGCAAAAAACCGTCTGAAAAATAAACGTTGCTTCTGCCGGTACGTTAGAGTCAGAACCGATAAAGAAAAATCCGTCCCAACCGATAAAAGCGTTGCCCGCTCCGTACATGATTGAAAAGCCTGCAATCCAATACAAAACCGAACCGCACATAAAGTCGCAAAAATTCTTCATCAAAATGTTAGCGGTGTTTTTTGCGCGTGTCAAACCGGCCTCTACAAGTGCAAAGCCGGGCTGCATCCAAAACACCAACATCGCGCCGAGCAACACCCAAAGTGTGTCCAAACCGTTAACAAAATCCTTTGCCTCCTCTACTACGGGAGGTATATCTAATAAAATGCCTGCCATGATCTTTTATATTTTTTAGTTAACAATTAATAATTGATAATTGACAATTATTTTCATTGTCCATTGTCAATTGTTAATTGTACATTGTTAATTATTTCTTGTCTCTTAAAACTGTGTCGCCGTGTTCGCCGGTTCTGATTGACCAACAGTCGATTACGTCGCTCAAAAATATACGTCCGTCTCCGATTTGACCGGTATTTGCAATTTTTAAAATTACGTTTATAGTGTTTTCGACGATAACATCGCGGCAGACAATCGTGATTGCCACCCTTTCAATCATGTCGGTATTATAAACAACACCACGGTAAATTCTTTCCTGTCTTGACTGTCCGATACCGTGAACGTCGTGGTATTCAAACCAGTCAATGTCCGAACTCAACAAAGCCTCTTTTACTTCGTCAAATTTCGTTTTTCTGATAATTGCTTCAATTCTTTTCATCTTGTTACGAATTTTACTTATTGCCTATACGTGTATTACGTATTTTACTATTTTTAATTAATTCTTTATATTTTAGACTAAAAAAAATCTAAAAACCGAAACTTACTCCGCCGACAAAAAATGTCTGTCCGTGATATTCAAGACCTGTCGGATTGCAGATAATTGCAGCCGATGGCGTAACGGTGCAGAAATTTTTCAAGTTGTAAGTTTTAGAAAGTTCCATTTTGAGTTCTGCGAAATTAAAACCGTCTTTTTTTGTGTACATCAATTCGGCATCTTTGTTTTCGATTGCTGCACCGACGGTGAATGCGAGGTCAAGACCGCTTGCGAGCGAGGGAGCGTAACAGATTTCAAGGTAAGACGAATGAGCCTGGTCGCCGTCGAATTTTTTGTTAGCACCAGCGAGCATCATATTAAACGATACTGAAAGCGGTAAGTCTGTCAACTCCGAAAAATCATAACCAAAACCGAGTTCGAGAAAATGATAATCGTTGTATGGACCGAAATATTCAAATTTGTCCATTGTCCAACAATAATCGTAGACCGAAACAAATGCACCGCTGATTGAATACGCTGCATAAAGGTCAAACTCAGTGTAATCGTCTTTGCCGATAGCGGAAATTGCTTCTACTCCCGCGCTGAACCCGCCTGCCGAAAAATCCACCGAACCCGCAGAATTAAGACCGCACACCGAAGCACCTCTCCAAACTGCATTTGTTGAAACTCCGAGGCTGAATGTCAGAGGGCTTTCCTTAGTTTCTGATTCCTGAGCGTTAGCCGCTCCCGAAAATAACACGGCGAACAATGCCGTAAACAAAAGTTTTTTCATATCTCTCTTACTTTTTTAGTTTAACTTATTTTAACGATGCAAAGGTAATTTGGATTTTTTTTTCGGGCAAGTGTTTTAAAAGGCATTAAGCAAAAAACGTAGATAAAAGACGTGAAAAACGTAAATCAAAAGGGACGTTTTTCCGTTATTGGAAATCCGCCCCTTTCTTCTTACCATGTCTGCTATACACAAAAAAAACTAATAACTTTGTTGATGTACGTTTTTGACAGCGCGTCCTGACGGGTCGTTCAAATTTTTGAACGAAGCGTCCCATGCTAACGCCTCTGCCGTTGAACATGCCACCGACGGAACACTCGGAACAGTTAGAGCCGCCGATTTGCTCGGAAAATGTTCCTCAAAAATCGAACGGTAATAATATTCCTCTTTGTTTTGCGGTGTGTTGACAGGAAAACGCTCTGCTGCCGTTGCCATCATAGAATCCGTAACAGCCTCACTCGTAATGCGTTTCAGAGTGTCAATCCAGCCGTAACCCACTCCGTCCGAAAACTGCTCTTTTTGACGCCAACAAACCTCTTTCGGTAGCATATCTTCAAACGCTTTGCGAAGAATGTGTTTTTCTATTTTGCCGCCACCTGCCATTTTGTCAGCAGGGTTAACATTCATTGCAACGTCCAAAAATTCTTTGTCCAAAAACGGCACTCTGCCTTCAACGCCCCACGCCGACAACGCTTTGTTAGCACGCAAACAATCATAAAGATAAAGTTTTGAAATTTTTCTGACCGTTTCCTCATGAAAAGCCTGAGCATTAGGGGCTTTGTGAAAATACAAGTAACCGCCGAAAATCTCGTCAGCACCCTCGCCTGAAAGTACCATTTTTATTCCCATCGACTTTATTACTCGTGCCAACAAATACATCGGCGTACTTGCTCTAACCGTTGTAACATCGTAAGTTTCAATATAATAGATGACGTCGCGAATAGCGTCCAAACCTTCTTGAATTGTGTAGTTGATTTCGTGATGAACAGTCCCGATATAATCTGCCACCGTTTTAGCGGCTTTCAAATCCGGCGAATCTTTCAAGCCGACAGCAAAAGAGTGCAACTGAGGCCACCAAGCCTGTTGTGTGTTTCCGCTTTCAACTCTCATTGCAGAATATTTTTTTGCGATTGCCGAAATTATCGAACTATCCAAACCGCCTGACAGCAAAACGCCGTAAGGCACATCTGACATTAACTGTCTTTCAACTGCTTTTTCCAACGCCGTTTTAATATCCGAAGACGTTAATTTTGAGTCTTTTACACTTTCGTATGACGACCATTCTCGGTTGTACCATTTGGTCATTTTTTTCGTTTTTGACGAGTAATAATGTCCGGGCAAAAATACTTCGTATTCGGTGCAGAAACCCTCTAAGGCTTTCAATTCGGAAGCCACGCAGAGATGTCCGTCAGCGTCTTTTCCGATGTAAAGCGGAATCACGCCTATCGGGTCGCGGGCGATTAAATATTCGTTTTTGTTTTCGTCGTAAAGCGCAAATGCAAAAATTCCCGACAAATCTTCCAAAAAGTTGATGCCTTTTTCCTTGTACAATGCCAAAATAACTTCGCAGTCAGAACCCGTTAAAAATTCATAACTTGAAGAGTATTTTTCACGGATTTTTCGGTGATTGTAAATCTCTCCGTTAACCGCCAAAATAACGCTGCCGTCTTTTGTTTTGAGGGGCTGACTGCCGGATTTCGGGTCTACGATTGAAAGCCTTTCGTGGGCTAAAATCGCCGTTTTGCCGACGTAAATTCCCGACCAATCCGGACCTCTGTGACGGATTTTGCCCGACTGCAACAATGCACGTTTTCTAAGTTGTTCGGCATCGCCCTCTATGTCAAAAATTCCAACTATTCCACACATGATATTAGATTAATTTACTAATTTTTTCCGCAGTTTGTCTTCCCGAAGCAATCGCCCTTACAACAAGCGAAGCACCCGAAAACGCATCACCGCAAACAAATACATTCTCTTTAAATTCAGGCATTTGAGGTTTCAAAAATCCCATGGCAAGCAAAACCATATCACATTCGATAACTTCTTTTTTGCCTGTTAACTTCATTGTCGGTCTGCCGCCTTCGGGGTTTGGAACCCATTCTACTTCTTCAACTTCCGCACCTGTCAAAACGCCGTCTTTGCCGATAAATTTATTCGTGTTTAATAGCCAACGTCTTGTGCAGCCTTCCTCGTGAGCGTAAGATGTTTTGAGGATTTGCGGCCAGTAGGGCCAAGGCGTTGCGGGATTGCTGCCGACCGGCGGTTTGGGCATAATTTCGATTTGCGTAACCGATTTGCAGCCCTGACGGTGTGCCGTTCCGATACAGTCGCTTCCCGTGTCGCCGCCGCCAATTACCAAAACTTTTTTGCCTTTTGCGTTCACCAAATCTTTTTTGTCGAATTGTTCGCCCATCAAAATTCTTGTCTGTTGCGACAACATTTCCAACGCCAAATGAACGCCTTTGAGTTCACGTCCTTCGATTTTCAAATCCCTTGCCTGAGGAGTTCCCGTTGCAACAACATAAAAGTCAAAACCTTCCGGCAGTTTTGCAAAGTCAACTTCCGTGTTGTAAACAAATTTTACGCCTTCTTCCTCCATTAAGTTTATTCTACGGTCAATGACGTTTTTAGCAAGTTTGAAATTTGGAATACCAAATCTCAACAATCCGCCTGCTGCCTCGTTTTTTTCATAAACGGTAACATCAAAGCCTTTCTTATTCAGTTGATTAGCCGCTGACAAGCCCGCAGGACCCGAACCAATAACCAAAACTTTTTTGCCGTTTCTGTCGTATGTTTGCGGCGTAATGTAACTCTCAACAAACGCCCTTTCAATAATTGCACATTCGTTTTCGCGGCAGGTTACAGGCTCAGAAATCGTCAAATTAAGCACGCAGGATTTCTCGCACAACGCCGGACAAACTCTTCCCGTAAATTCAGGAAAATCATTTGTCTTGCTCAGAAGTTTATAGGCCGTCTCCCAATCACCTTTATAAAGCGCGTCATTCCATTCAGGCTGTTTGTTGCCGAGCGGACACGCCCAATGACAAAACGGCACTCCGCAATCCATACAACGCGAAGCCTGCAACTGACGGTCTTTTGTATTTAATGTCTGCTCCATTTCCGAAAAATCGTGAACCCTCTCACTAACAGGCCTGTGTCCAGCCTCTTTCCTCGGTATACTTAAAAATGCTCTCGGATTTCCCATGATAGTTATGTTTTTTGCGCTCGCCGCGCGGGCGTTCTTTCTTATAAGAAAGAACCAAAGAATTTTTATATTCGGTTTTAATAACCAGCCCTCTTAAAAGGGCTGGTTATTAAAACCGGGGATAAAAGTTTTCCGGTTCCCTTTTTTAAAAGGGAACGCCCCTGCGGCGAGCAGTAAAATATTAATAATCACGCTGAATATCAGCGATTTTGTCTTGTAATTTTTTGAGTTGTTCTTCTTGAAGTACTTTTTTGTATTCAATAGGAACGACCTGAATGAAATCGTCTATATATCTGCTCCAATCGTCAAGGATTGTGCGGGCGAGTTTTGAACCCGTGTAACGCCAATGACGGAGGATAAGTTCGTGAAGTTCTTTGCGGTACGTGTTTTCTTCTACGAGTGAAAGTTCCACCATGTCGGGGTTGCAGAAATAGTCGAAAGTGTGTTGCGGGTCGTAAACGTATGCTACGCCGCCTGACATTCCTGCGCCGAAGTTTCTGCCTGTCGGACCTAAAACGACAACCCGTCCGCCGGTCATGTATTCGCAGCAGTGGTCGCCCGTGCCTTCTATGACGGCTATTGCGCCTGAATTTCTAACGGCAAATCTTTCACCGACACGACCGTTGATGTAGATTTCGCCGCTTGTTGCGCCGTAAAGTCCGGTGTTGCCGGCGATGATGTTTTTCTCTGCCGCAAACGAACTTGATGACGGCGGCATTATCGAAATGTGTCCGCCTGAGAGACCTTTTCCGAAATAGTCGTTAGCCTCGCCTTCGAGTTTGAAAGAAACGCCGTGAACCAAAAACGCTCCGAAACTCTGTCCCGCCGAACCTTTGAACTTGATGTTTATTGTGTCGGTCGGGAGACCTTTTTCACCGTATTTTTTAGCGATGTAGCCTGAAAGCATCGTTCCGCAAGCCCTGTCAGTGTTTTTGATTGCGTAATCCAAAAACAATTCTCTGCCGTTTTCGATTGCGGGTTTTGCCTGTTCGATAATCGCAAAATCTTTAACGTCAGATACTTTGGTAAACTCTCTGCCGTCGTAATGGAGTTGACCTTCGCTCTTTGTCAAAAGTCTTGAAAAATCCAACGTTTCGCTTTTTGAACCTGTTTCTTGCGGTTTCAACTTGATTAAATCCGTTCTGCCGATAATGTCGGAGAGTTTTTTGAAGCCCATTTGTGCCAAATATTCGCGGACTTCCTGAGCCAAAAACGTGAAATAATTAACTATGTAATCCGCTCTTCCGCGGAATCTTTCCCTTAAAACCGGGTCTTGTGTCGCAACGCCTACGGGACAAGTGTTGGTATTACACTTTCTCATCATAACGCAGCCCAAAACGATGAGCGGTAAGGTTCCGAATGCAAACTCGTCAGCACCGAGCATTGCCATAAGAACTACGTCGCGGCCGGTTTTCAACTGACCGTCAGTCTGCAATCTTACCTGAGCGCGAAGACCGTTCAACGAGAGTGTCTGCTGGGTTTCTGCCAGACCGATTTCCGGCGAAATGCCCGCAAAACGCATTGACGAAGCAGGAGAAGCACCTGTGCCACCTTCTGCACCCGAAATCACGATTAAGTCTGCCTTTGCTTTTGCAACGCCGGCTGCAATTGTGCCGACACCGCTTTCAGCAACTAATTTTACTGAAACGGCTGCCGTCGGGTTGATGTTTTTGAGGTCGAAAATCAGTTGCGCCAAGTCCTCAATAGAATAAATGTCGTGATGAGGCGGCGGCGAAATAAGCGAAATTCCGGGGATTGAATTACGAGTTTTCGCGATGATTTCGTTAACTTTAAAGCCCGGTAACTGACCGCCTTCGCCCGGTTTTGCACCCTGAGCGACTTTGATTTGGATTTCTTCGCCGTTGACAAGATATTCTGCCGTAACGCCGAAACGTCCCGAGGCGATTTGTTTGGTTTTGGAGGCTAATTCGGTGTGATAACGCGCATTGTCCTCGCCGCCCTCGCCGGTGTTGGAACGAGTTCCCAACTTGTTCATTGCCAAAGCGATTGCCTCGTGAGCCTCTATCGAAATAGCACCGAATGACATCGCACCCGAAACAAAATGCTTTACAATTTCCTCAACGGGTTCAACCTCGTCAACTGAAATCGGGGTTTTGTTAACGTCAAAATCGAAGAAATCACGGATGAAAATCGGCTTTTCCTTGTTGTCAACAAGTCTGGTAAAATCTTTGAATTTCTGATAGTTGCCGGTTCTTGTCGCAATTTGGAGGGTTGCGATTGTTTCGGGATTCCAAGCGTGAAGGATTCCGTCTTTGCGGAAAGAGAATAAGCCTTGATTGCCCGGAAATTCGGGTTTCTTAGTGCCGTAAGCCTGCTCATGAAGTTTTTTGGCGTCTAAGGCAATGTGTTTTAAGCCGATACCGCCGATTGTTGAAACTTCCGTTCCAAAATACGTGCGCAAAAGTTCTTCTGAAAGTCCGATTGATTCAAAAATTTTTGCGCCTCGGTAACTGCGGATTGTCAAAATACCCATTTTCGACATTATTTTTAAAAGACCTTTGCGA